>CANFSD010000134.1 GCA_947449515.1 Bacteroidota bacterium | reverse complement strand
TTTAATTTTCTTCACCGCACTGCTACAACCATCATCTGCAGGTTTGGCAATAAGTGGGTAACCTATTTTTTCAACCTGGGCAATTATTGCTTTTGCATTTTTCTTGTAATCGTTTTCATAAACCAAAAGATGATCGGCCACCAAAAAACCTTTTTTTCTTAGCAAGGCATTGGTTTCAAATTTATTGATGGTAAGTTGAGAGCTTGCCACATCCGATCCATTAAATGGAAGCTTAATTTTATTCAATTCTTTTTGAACCGTTCCATCTTCTCCTGGTCGGCCATGAAGTCCAATAAAAACCACATCAGCCATTTTCTTTAGCTCTGCATACGTTATTTTCTTTGGCTCAAACAGGTTGGTATTGCTGTATTTGTGGAGAATTGCTTCACAGTCTTTGGTAATGGCATTCATAATAGCAGGACGGTGGTATGCCATTACTTTTTCTTTGATATCATCTGCATTGTCTTTAAGCATTACCTGTATGGGTAATAAGAAAAGTTCATGTGAATGAAGGTCGCCAGTAACAAAAACAGGGAAAGGTTGGTATTTTTCTGAAGAGGCTAATTTCTCGTAAACATTTCTTCCACTTTCCACAGAAATATGGCGCTCGGTGCTATAGCCACCCATTAAAACGGCCACCCGTTTTTTGTTGGCTTTTTTACTTTGGTTAATTTTTAATTGGGTATCTAATTTTGTTAAAAGGGCTTCGTAGCTATAGGAAACACTAAGGCTTTTAATTCTTTCACTGATAGATGTTCTAATAATATAAGTCAAAAACTGCGATGGGTTCAAACCAATTTCTGCAGCTTGGTGAAAGAAAAAAGATGATGGCATCATGCCCGAAGTTGTATTTGGATCGTTTAAAAACAAATCGCCATTTTTACTCAGGAAACCATCTATGCGTGCGTATACATGAAAGTTGAAATAGGTAAATAGTTTGGCACAGGCACTTCTAATTTCTTGTATTTTTTTATCTGCTAAATCTATTGGAGTTATTTTTCTACTAAAGCCAGGAAGGTATTTACTTTTGTAATCATAAACCTCTGTTCCTTTTACAATTTCAGTGGGCGGAAGGGCTACTGCAGAGCCGTCTTCGTTACGCAGTACAATACAAGAAAACTCTCTTCCCTCAATAAATGATTCTATTAAACATTCTGTTTCGGAGTAAACGCTTTCTAATTGAATTTCAACTTTTCCTTTTAGCTCTTTATCCAAAATGGCCCATAATTCATCGGGGTGGTAAATAATCTTGTCTTTAATTTTTGCTGGCAAACCAAGACCTTCTTTTACATCACTTATTTTTTGAATAAACTGTGTTTTCTCTAATAAACTTTTGCCGATCCAATCGCTGGGACGGATGGTTTGAATGAAGAAAGCTTTATGCACGGCTTCAATAAATGCGGCCTCATTATCTTTATTGATAACGCTTACTCCCACTGAGCTACCTTGGTTTGCCGGCTTAATTACAAAGGGCAATCCAACTTGCTTTTTTGCTTCTTTGAAAAGTTTTGGCAATTGGTTCAAACCACTTTTGGTAAAGCTAAAATATTTAGGAACCTTCATACCTGCAGCTTGCATCCATTCTTTTTGCAAACGTTTATTCATGCCTATAGAAGAAGGGAGTATACCCGAACCTGAATAAGGAATACCACTCCATTCCAATAATCCTTGAATGGTTCCATCTTCACCAAAATTGCCGTGAAGGGCAAGAAAGGCAAAGTCTATGAGGCTTTTTAAATCTTCAATTTGCAATAATTTACCCAATTTGCGGGCCATGGTTTTGCCTTGGTCTTTATGGGCTGCTTTAATATTTTCTGCGTATACCTGCACCTCATGTTTGGCACCTTTTAAAAACTCTACCGAAGGATAAAAATCACGGATCGAGCCTTTGTAAATAAAATGCCAATCGAGTAAAATGAAGTTATTAAAACTGTCTACAAAAATTGGAACAGCTTCAAATAAAGTTTTATCGAGATTGTCGTAAACCGTTCTGCCACCGGCAAAAGATACTTCACGTTCGCGGCTATTACCGCCAAAAAAAATGCCAATTTTTATGCGTTCACTCATGATTCGAACTTACAGCAATCGCTGAATAATTCCCAATGAGTTATTCTAATTAAAAAAGCGAATTGTCTAAATTAAAGGATACGCAATTGGAAGGCTTCTTTTACCTGTTCTTTGCGAAAGAATACCATTCCTACAAAAAACAAATCGAGGCTAACCTGAACACTTGGATCGGCCTTAATTGCCTGCCATGCCTGGCTCATGCCTTTGCTCCAATATATATCATCAAATATTACCACGCTATCGTTGTGCAAAAACGGTTTGGCCATTTCAAAATAGCGCAAGGTGGCTTCATAACTGTGGTTGCCATCAATAAAAAAGAAATCTAGTTTGCCAATTTGAGGGAGTAATTTTGGCAATACCTCGTCAAAATTTCCCAATTCCGATTGAATTTTATCTTGCAATCCCAAGGCATTAAAGTTTTCTATTGCTAAATCTCTTACTGGCTCACATGCCTCAATGGTATAAATTTTAGCATTTGCTTGTGCAAAATTTGCCAAATAGCAGGTGGTAATTCCCGAAGAGGTTCCTAGTTCTAAAAAAGTTTGGTGAGGATATTTGCTTGCCATTCTTGCCAATATTTGCGCAATTCTAGCAGGTTTTAAATGTTGTTTGGCTAATTTTTTTACCGTAGTTTTTCTGCTCTTTTGAGAAGCGCCAAAATCTGAATAGAATAATGCTGTTGGATTGTTTTTTAAATTGGTTCTAAGCTGTTCAATGCTTTTGTAATCATTGCCATTTTGCCTTTTTATGCATGTTTGGTATAAGCTAAAAATAAAAGGGGAGTGCAGCACATCAATAAGGGTTGCACTGAGGTAATGGCGTATAAAATTGGAAACAAAATGTAGGTTCAAAATATTTCGTTCTTTATTAAAACAAGAAAGCATTTGCCAAGGCAAATGCTTTCTGTTATTTTTTCTTATTCTGCTGTTGCTTCTGCAGCAGGAGCGGCAGGTGTTTCAGCAGGTTTGTTTCGAAGTGCTTTTAATGCTTTTAGTTTTTCTTCTAAACTGGCCACATGCTTTTTGGCAATTTCTATTTTATCTTGAATTTGCTCGGCCAAAGGATTTTTGCTGTTACCAGATTTAAAGAAACCAAGGTTATTGTCCCATGTTTCCATGTCTTTCTTAATTCCCCTGATGCGCTCTTGTAGAACCTTTTCTTCTCTCTGCAATTTCTGCATGCCGTTTGCCGAACCAGCCATGAGCTCAAAGTTTTGCTTGTCGCGGTCTTCACGCATCTCTTTATTGAGTTGCTTGTGCTTGCCGTATAATTTATCTAAAAGTTCGTTGTATTTCTTATTAATGCTATCCTTTTGCGCTGCAGGCACAAATCCTATGGCGTTCCAATCTGTTTGAATTTGTTTCAATTCAGCAAAAATATTGTTGCTGCTTTCTGATGCACTCAATTCTTCCAATTTGCTTACCAAAGCTTGTTTAGCTGTTAAGTTGGCAACTTGTTCTGTTTGCTGACTGGCATATCTTTCAGACTTCTTTTCAAAAAACAAATCACAAGCAGTTCTAAAACGTCTCCAAACGGCATCGTTGATTTTTTCTGGAGCCTGTCCAATTTTTTTCCAAGCTTCTTGAAGTTTCTTCAGTTCATCTGTTTGTTTGTTCCAATCAATTGGATTGGCAGCAATGGCTTCCGCTTTTACACAAAGCTCTTCTTTTGCTTTTAAATTGGCATTGCGCTCGGAATGCAAGGCTTTAAAGAAGTTGTTCTTGTTTGCAAAAAAGGTATTGCGCGCTTCTCTAAATTCATTCCAAACTTGGTCGCGGAAAGCCATAGGCACATGACCCGTTTTTTTCCAAGCTTCCATTAAGTCATTTACTGCAACGCTTTGGTCCATCCAATCTTTGATACGCTGTGTTTGGAAATTTGCCAAGGTTTTTGCCTTTTCAAGCAATTCTTTTTTGGCTTCCAAATTAACATGACGTTCTTTTTCTAGCTCTTCGGTTTTAGACTTAATCATGGTGTAAACTTTGTCTACTTCCACTTTAAATCTTGCCCAAATATCTTCAGAGGCTTCTTTTGCTACAGGACCAATATAACGCCAGTCTTCTTGTAATTTCTTAACACCAATGAGTGCTTTTTTGATATTGGTTTCAGCCGTTAACTCATTTGCTTTACCAATTAATTCAATCTTATGGTCAAGGTTTTTACTTCTGTCTAAATCTTTTAACTCATTGTTAATGGACAAACGATCGTAAAAAATCTCATTCAATACCCTGTAACTTTCCCAAAGTTTTTCAATGTTTTCTTTTGGAACGTTTTTAATTTTTTTCCACTCGGCTTGCAGCTCTTTTAATTTCTTTAAGCTATTGGCCGTTTCTTCAGATTCGTTTAATTTCTTAATCTCCTCCAGAATGGCTTCTTTCTTTTTAAGGTTTTCTTGCTTTTCAGCTTCTTGCCTTTTGCGCGCATCTTCCTTGCGCTGTTTCAATTCGGTAAAAGCCGCATTGAACTGCTCTTTGCTGTTGTCGCCTCGGTAATCAAAACCATCTTTATCGCCGCCTTCTTCCAAATATTTGGCCAAAGCCTCCGCTTTTTCCTCCGCAATATGTTGGTCGAGGTAAGGTTTAACTGATTTAAAAATCAATAATGCCTCTTCTAATTCTTTTTCTTGGGTGGCTCTGAGTGCAGTTTTTAGAAGTTCATCTTTGCTTAAATTGGCAAAGTCTGGCAACTCTTCAACACTTTCTAGCTCATGGTCCTCCACTAAAATTTCAGCAGTTTCGGCTACAGGAGCTTCTGCTTCAATTTTGATGTCAGGGGCCACAATTACAGGTGTTTCGGCTACAATTGTTTCCTCAACTTTTGCTGTTTCTTCAATGGAATTTACAGGTGTAGATTCCGGCAGGTTAACCACTGGAAGTTGTTCTTCCGCAGGTTCGTTTGTTACATTTTCCAACTCTTGGTTCATGATTCAGATTTCTTTTTAAATCAAAAAGGACTCAAAAATAACCATTAATAAGATAAATTTGTGCTTGTATTTCATAAAAATTATACGTTAATGCCAATCAAACTCATTGAATGTCCGCGTGATGCTATGCAAGGCTTACATCAGTTTATTCCTACAGATATAAAAGTAAACTACCTTAAC
>CANFSD010000133.1 GCA_947449515.1 Bacteroidota bacterium | reverse complement strand
CATGAAGGAAGTAAGAATAAGGAAGTTAGGCTTAAGAAAAATATTTTTTTCATAACTGGGATTAAAGCATGGCAGTATCCATTTTTAATCCAAAACCTAAAAACACTTAAATTCAACTACTTACAAAAAAAATAATTGATTTATTTTCCCAATTTGAAGCACAAAATTCCTAAACAGGGATACCTACAAAAAAAGGCCAAATGAAACATTTGGCCTTTCAAAAGAGTAAGAAAGTACTAAATTAATTCTTTGGTATTTCTTTGGATAAATTTGGTAAGCGCTTCACCTTGCAAAAGGTTTTGAGATAAACGGGCCAAATCAAATGCTTGATCAATGAGCTGTTTTTTGTTATCACCTTCAGCCATTTTACTCAATTTAACACTCAATGGGTGATTGGTATTGATTACCACTTGGTATGAATCTGGCATGCTACCAAAAATATCCATTCCCATACCCTGCATCTTTTGCATTTCTTTCATTCTGCGCTCCCACTCAGGTTTAACGAGGGTTAAGAATGAATCGTCTGGAGAGAGTGCTTCTGTTGCAAATTTAAATTGACCTACATTGGTATAATCTTTTTCGAAAATCTCTTTTAGCGCATTTTGATCTGCTTCACTTAAAACACTTTCTTTTTTAACATCCTTATCAATTAGTTTGTCAATGCTATCACTGTCAACACGCTTCCAACTAATACCTTCAAATTTATGTTCTAAATTGCTGATAAAATGGTTGTCTAAAACACCATCCATTTTCATCACATCATAGCCACGTTTTTCAATCGCTTGAATAAAACTATCCTGCGCAACCAAATCATTGCTGTATAAAAATACCACTTTGTTATCCTTATCGGTTTGGGTCGAACCAACTTTTTCTTTGTATTCTTCGATAGTAAAATAGTCGTTGGATTTATTTTGCAATAAGCAGAATTTGGTGGCACGTTCATAGAACTTCTCCTCACTGATCATGCCATATTTAACAAAGGTTCCAACACTTTCCCATTTGTTATTATACTCAATCCTATCTTGTTTAAAAATCTCTTCCAATTTATCAGCAACCTTTTTTGTGATGTGGCTGTTAATTTTCTTCACATTTGAATCACTTTGCAAATAACTTCTGCTCACGTTCAATGGAATATCTGGCGAATCAATAACACCATGTAACAACATTAAAAATTCAGGTACAATATCTTGCACACTATCTGTTACAAAAACCTGGTTACTGTATAATTGAATTTTATTACGGGTTGGTTCGAACTCATTTTTAATTTTAGGGAAGTATAATATTCCTGTTAATTTAAATGGATAATCTACATTTAGATGAATCCAAAAAAGTGGTGTTTCACTAAATGGATAAAGTTCTTTGTAAAAAGCCTCGTAATCTTCTTTGCTGCACTCTGCTGGAGCTTTGGTCCATAATGGAGAAGGATTGTTTAATACCTTTTCTTCAAATTCAATTTCAACTGGTAAAAACTTGCAATATTTTTCAAGGATTCCTTTGATTTTGAAATCATCATTGAATTCCATTGAATCTTCAGCTAGGTATAAAATAACCTCCGTACCTCTTTCTGTTTTGTCTGAAGGTAAAATTTCAAATTGTGTGCTTCCGTCGCAGCTCCATTTTACCGCTTCGGCTCCGTCTTTGTAAGATTTAGTAATTAATTCTACCTTTTGAGAAACCATAAAAGCAGAATAAAATCCTAAACCAAAATGCCCAATTACTTGTGCTCCTTTTTCTTTGTATTTTTCTAGGAATTCTTCGGCACTACTAAAAGCCAACTGGTTGATATATTTACCAACCTCTTCTTCAGTCATACCAATACCTTTATCAATAATATGTAAGGTTTTGGCTTCTTTGTCTAGTTTAACCGTAATTTTCAAATCACCCAATTCTCCTTTGGCCTCGCCACTGCTAGAAAGTGTTTTCAATTTTTGGGTTGCATCTACCGCGTTACTTACCAATTCACGCAAAAAGATTTCATGATCTGAATAGAGGAATTTCTTAATAATTGGAAAAATGTTCTCGGTGTGAACACTGATATTACCTTTACTTGCCATAATTAATAAATATTTTTACCTGAGGCAATCAAATCCTGTTCCATTTGAATTTATATGTCAAATTGTCCAACCATTCCATTAAGATATGCAATTTTGGTCATAGAAATTTCGTTGAAAAGTATATTTTTGACAAGTTCATGAGAATAAAAATAGCTTTACTTTTTTTCATGTTGGGTAAATTATCATTTGCTCAAATAGGTGGTATGGGTACCTATAGGTTTTTATATGTATCTCCGAATGCCAGAATTGCCGCATTGGGTGGCAATGCCATTGCTACACCAGATGCAGATTTAAATTTAGTTAGCCAGAATCCATCCCTATTAAACAAGGCCAACCAACACCAAATTGGGCTAAATTTTGTCAATTATTTTGCAGATATAAGCGCGGGAGAGGCTAATTTTGCTTGGCACTCCGACACATTGCAAACAAGTTTTGCTGCAGGCATTCAATATTTAAATTATGGCAGTTTCACCAAAACTGCCCCTGATGGGCAGGTGTTAGGTACCTTTACGGCTGGTGAATATAATTTTCATGCCAGTGCGGCTCGAACCTATAATCAGATTCAATATGGATTAACAATGAAATTGATTAATTCGAACCTAGAAACCTACAATTCATACGGCATGGCTGTAGACCTTGGCAGCACTTGGATCAGCCAAGATAAATTAATGGCTGTAACGGCTGTTGTAAGCAATATTGGTATGCAATTTAAATCATACACCAACGGAAATTACGAAGCCATACCCAATAATCTTCAAATTGGGTTTTCAAAAAAATTCGAACACAATCCATTTCGCATTAGTGTAATAGCACAAAACCTGCAAAACCCAGGACAATTGCTTTATCAAATAAGAAGTCGCCAACAAATTAGCCTCGAAACAGGTCAGCCAATTCAAGAAGACTTTACCATCATGCAAAAAGCCATGAGTCATTTAGTCATCAATACAGAAATGATTTTGGGTCGTACCTTAAATATAAGATTTGGCTATAATGCCTTACGACAAAGAGAGATGGCCTTAAGCAATATAAGGGGCTTTAATGGCTTTTCGTGGGGTTTTGGAATTAGGTTAAATCGATTCCAATTTTCGTATGGAAACGGAGGATATATGCCTGGCCAAAACACCAATGCATTTACCATTATTACGAGGTTAGATGATTTCAAAAAATCTAAAAACATTACCCCTTGAAAAAAATCATTATAGCAATAGACGGTTATTCGAGTTGTGGTAAAAGCACCTTGGCTAGGCAATTGGCAAAAACACTAAATTACCACTATGTAGATACAGGTGCAATGTATCGAGCTGTTACCCTGTATTTAATTCAAAATCAAATAGATTTTCACCACAATGAAATGGTGAGTAACTGCCTACCTCAAATAAAAATTGCCTTTGGCTTTGATGAAATTACCCAAACACAAATTACCTTGCTAAATGGTGAAAACGTTGAAAATGAAATTCGTATTAACCCAAGGGTAGCAGGTGGCGTAAGCGATGTAAGTGCACAAAGTGAAGTCAGAAAATTTTTAGTAAAACAACAACAAACCTTGGGTCAAAACAAAGGAATTGTTATGGATGGCAGGGATATTGGTACAGTAGTATTTCCGAGTGCTGAACTCAAATTGTTCATTACTGCCGACCCGAAAATTAGGGCCCAAAGACGTTTAGATGAGTTAAAAGAAAAGAACCAGAACACGAGCTTTGAAGAGGTTTTGGCTAATTTAGAAAAACGTGATTATATTGATTGTAACCGTGCTGACAGTCCGCTAATGAAAGCTGAAGATGCAATTGAAATAGACAATTCTTTCTTATCAAAAGAAGAGCAATTGAATTTGGTATTAACATACATAAAAGGACTAGCGGTTAATTTATCCTAAGTGTTAGCAAAAGTTTCATCAAAATTTGCCAAGGCCATGTAGTATTTCTGCTGCTGCAAATGGTGGTCAATAAAAGCGGCCCTTCCACCAAATCTTGCAAACAATTCATCCTGCATTAACCAAGTATCCCTTCGACCAATTAATATTGGATATGAAGAATAGGGATAAAGCTGAAAATCCTTCACAAAACGATGTTTCAATGGATTAGAATGAATATACCAAATAAGGTTATCGAACTGAAATTCATCTTTCACTAATATTCTCTTAAAGCGGTGTTGAAACAATCCTCCTGTTCTTAAATTTTGTTTATTAATTGCCTGGGCATAACAATTAAATAAATGGGAAAATTGTTGACTGATATAAGATAATTTTTCTTTGTAGTCCAAATCTGCAAAAAAAGTTGTATCTCCATCTATAACAATATTTTTCTTTATACGAATTAAGAAATGAAAATGATTTCTCAATAAACAATAGGCAAAAGTGTCAGCCACCGGTGAAATATATTGATAGTATTTTGAAAGAAAATAAGGATAATTTCCGGGGTTTTTAAAAATGTTTTCTTTGTTTACGCCCCGATTAAAAATATGGTAACAGTTACCCATTTCAAGAGTTTCTAACTTTTGCATTTTCAAAAATGTGGAAAGGATAATTAATATTTTAAGTCACGAGGGTGGCACCCTCGAAGTCTTAAATAGAACTTGTCTAAAATAGGATGCAAAAACGCTGTATATGCTTGAAAATAAATAAATTGCAAAAACACGAATTGCAATAAAATGAATCCTAAAAACAGGAAAAATATAAGGTAATTAAAAAATTCCTAGCCAAATGGAAAACCGCAACCCTTCGAGGGCTTAAGCCCTCGAAGGGTTGCGAATTATTTTTCGTAGATTTGGATAAACTTGAAATCCCAATGCCATATACCCATAAATCGCTCTTAATCGCCCTTCTACTACCTATCCTATCATTCGCGCAAAAAAATTATACCAATTTCGTAAACCCATTCATTGGAACAGGTGGTCACGGACATACTTTTCCCGGACCAGTTGTACCTTTTGGAATGGTGCAAGTTGGACCAGATACTAGAATTGATGGAAGTTGGGATGGTTGCAGTGGTTACCATTATTCAGATTCAACAATCTTTGGATTTTCCCACACACACCTCAGCGGAACTGGTTGCTCAGATTATGGCGATATTATGTTAATGCCAATGGCTGGGAAAGGTGATTTTGACAAACAAAAATATTCTTCAAAATTTTCCCACCAAAATGAAATTGCCAAAGCAGGCTATTACAAGGTAAGCCTTGACGACGATCAAATTGATGTTGAATTAACTGCAAGTT
>CANFSD010000132.1 GCA_947449515.1 Bacteroidota bacterium | reverse complement strand
TGTATGCTTATGGAGGATTTAATATTAGCCTTACACCCTCGTTTAGCATCTCTCGCATTATGTTTTTAGAACGAGGTGGTGTATACGCAATTGCCAATTTACGTGGTGGTGGCGAGTACGGAGAAGATTGGCACAAAGCAGGCATGCTCAATAAGAAGCAAAATGTTTTTGACGATTTTATTGCTGCCGCAGAATATTTAATCAAAGAGAAATATACCAGCAGCGAACATTTAGCCATTCATGGTGGTTCAAATGGTGGCACCCTTATTGGTGCCTGTATGAACCAAAGACCAGAATTATACAAGGTAGGAATACCTGCAGTTGGTGTTATGGATATGTTGCGCTACCATAAATTTACTATTGGTTGGGGATGGGCCGTAGAATATGGTTCAAGTGAAGACAAAGATCAATTTGAATATTTAATTAAATACTCTCCATTGCATAATATTAAGAAGGATGTAAAATACCCTGCAACACTTATTATGACAGCAGACCACGACGACCGTGTGGTACCTGCACATTCATTTAAATATGCCGCTACATTGCAAGCAAATAGCAAAGCAAATGAAAGTCCTATTTTAATTAGAATTGATACCAAAGCCGGACATGGTGCAGGAAAACCAACTGCCAAATTAATTGAAGATGCGGCAGATATGTATGGCTTTATTTTGCACCATACTGCTAATTAAAGTCGAAATTTTTGAACCAATGGATGCTTTATTTGGGGGTCGTTAAAACGATACCCCACATAAAGCCTTGTATAGGAATTGGTAATGCTCAAAGGTTCACTGTGGTTTATAGCATTTACATTTCCAAATGCCCTATAGCTTGCACAGACATACCATTTGTCGCCATTAAAACCCAAGGAGGAGCGAAACTCAGATTGGTAACCAATTAGTTTATCTTTGTTTATGGTGCCCAAATCGGCAACCGTTAGCTTCCCAAATTGGTATGAAAACCCTGGAATAATGGCAGTGCCCAAAAACCATTTTTTGGATCGAAACAAAGGCAAGGTACCTTGCCAACCAAAATTAAGGCCTATCGCATTTAAACTAAAATAAGTATTGTGGTTTCGAGGATAGTTAATATTTGGTATAGTAGGAACAATACTCGAATCTGCATAAAAATTATTAAATATATAGGAGGCCCCTAAAACAAATGTGCCAACAGGTTTTAATTGCCTTTCTAATTGCCACAAAGAGGAGGCATTTGAAAATTTTCGGTGGTTAAAAATATAATTGAGCGTGCTGTAATAGGTGCTTGTTGAAATATCTGGTCTAATATAATAACGGCTATTGTTTTGCCAATAATTAGCCTGCCAGGCACTGGTATTCTCTAAATAATACCCCTCACTTACTTGCAAGAAATTCCTAAACGTCCATTTTCTAAAAGAAAAACCAAATCCTGCCCCAAAATTTTTAGACAGCCCCCTTTCCGGATGAATTTCAGTCCAAGGCATTTGAGTAGTATATTCTATACTCAGCCATTTGTAGTCAAGACAAAAACCATAAGTTAACAATGAATTGGTCTTATAATTGAGCTCATATAGCTTTTTAGGTGTTTGAAAGTTCATATACACCAAATTGGCTTTAGACTCACTAACTGCGGTTACCACCAAATTCTTGTAATAACTCAATACATAATTGGTGTCATAATCAAGGGATTGCCCATCAGACACATTTGTATTTAATAATATTACAAAAACAAAAAGAAATTTACGAATGGTTTTGATGGTTAATTTCATTGGCATTAAGCTCCAAAAATAAGTAGAATTTTAATTGGTTCGAACCAAATTCTTGAAAATTAATTTTTTCTTAATTGCCTTTAGGTAAGGTAAATTTAATTTTATAAATCTATGTTTGAATAATATTTACAACTCATTTATGAAAAAATTATTACTGTATGCAGGTGTCATGGCTGTTTCCTTGATATTGTCAAGCGAACAAATTAAAGCCCAAGACATAGACAAAATTGAAACTAAATTTGACTACTTACAATTGCCTACAAAGCCTTTAGACAAAGCTTTTAAAACTTATAATAGCACTGTAATTTATAATGGCGAAGAACGCAATAAGAAAATTCTTGCAGATTATGAATTGGCTAAAATTAAGGCAGAAGAAACCTACCAAAAGGAGTTAAGGGATTATGATGTTCAAATGAAAAAAGCTGAAGACGAATTGGCTAAAGAAAAAGCTGAATACCCAGCAAAATTAAAAGCTGCCAACGATGCTTACATGAGAGAAATGGAATTGTATGAACAAAAATCTACCTTACAAAAATTAGCAGACAAACAACTTGCAAATGAAGGTAAACCATACAAAAATTTACCTCAAGAACCTTATTTGCATTATCCAAGCAAACCTTATAAATCAGAACCAGCACAACCTAAATTGGTAAAAGTTTTCAATTTAGAACAATTGGCGGGCACTTATTTAAAAATGGATGGTTATACCGTTGGAAACAACAATGGCATTAAAATTACTGCAACTCTAGGCGAATTAGAGGTAAAAGAACCTGAAATTACTTTTAAAGATGTTACCGGTTTTAAAGATGGTAAATCATATAACTACAGGGCTTATTACGGTAAAGTTGCTTACCGCCGTTTAATTACCTTAAAGGTAGAAACTCCTGCAGGAGTAATTTACAATGAAGTTCCTGAAGTAGTTAGTACAGAACAATTCATTAAAACCAACACAGAAATTACCAGCGAAAGTGGTGTAAAATACTGGTGGGATAGCCAAAAAGAAAGAACCATTGCCAATTTAGAGCAAGAAACTGTAGACAAAGGATTGGCTGCCATCAACGATTTTTTGAATAGCAATTACGCATTCAAGAAAATGACACATGAAACTGTTGTATTAATAGTTAAGGATAAAAAACAAGATTATTCAGATTTAGGAAATGCTTATTTAGCGCTTCTTGAGGGATACAATACTTTGGTAGAAGGTTATGAAAAAACTGCCGCTAAAGTTAAGATTGCCGAAGCCATTGCCATATATGAAAAAGCATTGAGCGAATCAGAAATGGACAATAAAAAAGCTAGAATCAATGAAGATGTTACCATGGCTATTTACTGGAATTTGATGGAAGCTTATATTTGGAATGAAGATTTTGCAAAATCAAAATCATTGTATACCAAATTTTCTACCTTAGACGGTAGCAGAAAACAAAAGAAATTCATGGATGGCATGTCTGAATTTGGCAAAAGCCAGTACGAACGCTATAAAGCATTTTACGGCAAATAAGGAAAAATTTGCTTATTTGAGTTTTAGGCCTATATTTGTGGCGTAATTAATTAAAAGAGGGGACCAAAAGTCCCCTCTTTTGTTACCTATGCAGATCGTAGAACAAATAAAAGAATGGAGCGCCGAGGTTTTAGAACCTTCGGTTTTTGTGGTAGACGTTGAGTTTAAGCCAGGTGGAGGTAAATTACTTGTGCTAATAGACAGTGATGGCCCCCTCACAATTGAACAATGTAGAAGCCTAAACAGACACCTCTCTAACAAATTGGATGAAACAGATTATGGCGATACGCCCTATAAATTAGAAGTTTCATCGCCAGGTGTAGACAGACCATTGCAATTGGCTCGCCAATACAACAAGCATATTGGCAGAGAATTTAAAATTATTTTGAAAGCCAAAACAGAATTGGAAGTTAAATTAATTGGAATTCAAGATAACATTCTTAACGTTCAACTAAAAGACAAAAAGAAAGCATACCAAGCCAAAGAACCAAGCTTTAAAGATATTTCATTAGAAGATATTGAAGAAGCCTTTGTAATGGTATCCTTTAATTAGAAACATAAATTATAAGTATATGCACAGTGCAGGACTAATCGACTCGTTTAGCGAGTTCAAGGAGTTTAAAAACATCGACCGCGCAACCATGCAGCGCGTGTTGGAGGATGTGTTTCGTGGTATGTTGCGCAAACGTTACAACAACGACGAAAACTTTGACGTGATTATCAATGATAAGAGTGGTGACTTAGAAATTTGGCACAACCGTACCATTGTTCACGATGGAGAAGTAGAAGATGAGAATACACAAATTGCCTACTCAGATGCTGTTAAAATTGAGCCTGATTTTGAAATCGGCGAAGATGTAACCCAAGAAGTTGGTTTGCAAATATTTGGTAGAAGAGCCGTCCTTTCTGCGCGTCAAACACTTCTTTCTAAAGTTTTAGAATTAGAAAAAGACGAATTCTACAAGAAATACAAAGACCGCGTTGGCGAAATTGTTTCTGGTGAAGTATACCAAATTTGGAAAAAAGAAATCATGGTATTGGATGATGAAGGTAACGAGTTATTATTACCTAAAACTGAAATGATTCCAGCAGATTTCTACAAAAAAGGTGATGCCATTCGTGCCGTAGTATTAAAAGTAGAAATGCACAACGGCAACCCAAGAATTTTACTAAGCCGTACCTCTGGAACCTTCCTTGAACGCTTGTTCGAACAAGAAGTGCCAGAAATTATTGATGGTTTAATTAGCATCAAGAAAATTGTACGCGAACCGGGTGAAAGAGCAAAAGTTGCTGTAGAAAGCTATGACGATCGCATTGATCCAGTTGGTGCTTGTGTGGGTATGAAAGGTTCTCGTATTCACGGTATCGTTCGTGAATTGAGAAACGAAAATATAGATGTAATTAACTTTACAACCAACCCAAGCCTTTTGGTTCAGCGCTCATTAAGTCCTGCAAAAGTTTCTTCAATTAAAATTGATGAAGAAAGAAAACGTGTTTCTGTGTTCTTAAAACCAGATCAAGTTTCTTTGGCAATTGGTAAAGGTGGACATAATATTAAATTGGCTGGTAAATTAGCTGGTTACGAAATTGATGTATACAGAGAAGCGGAGAGTGAAGAAGAGGATATCGATTTGGATGAATTTAGCGATGAAATTGATAGTTGGATCATCGACGAACTCAAAGGTCTTGGCCTAGACACCGCAAAAAGTGTATTGGCTGTTTCCAATGAAGAATTGGTTCGTAGAACAGAGCTTGAAGAAGAAACTGTGCAAGAAGTGCGCAGAATTTTAGAAGCTGAGTTTGAATAAGATGAATGCCAAAAAAGAATAAGCAGGCTATGTGAGCTAATAACTCCTAGCGTCTTTTTGTGTCAAAGGCCTGAAAACGCCGATAACAAAGCTTGCTTATGCTTTTTTATTTGGTGTTTTTCAGGCCTTCATGTTGAATATCCATGAATAAAAACGATATTCGCAGTAATTTTTAGGAAGAAAAAGCGCAGAATGAGCGAAACAACAGGAACAAAGAGAATCAATGCC
>CANFSD010000131.1 GCA_947449515.1 Bacteroidota bacterium | reverse complement strand
ATTGGATCAAACAAGAAGTTGAATTAGCAAAATAGATTCATAGCAACAAGTAAGAATAAGATGAATTTATTGGATCAAATTAAAAGCGACTATTCTGCCTACGCTGCGCAAGCGGAAAAGGATTGGTTTTTTGAGCTTCGCAACAAAGCATTTGCAGAATTAGAAAAATGTGGCTTACCTACATTGAAGAATGAGGAGTGGAAATATACCAGTATTAGAAAAATAGCTGAAGGTAATTTTAGCCAAACTTGTGTGAGTGATTTAGATGCTAAATCCTTGTTGGAAGCTGGAATTCTTAATACCATTGTTTGTAATAAATTGGTGTTTGTAAATGGTTGTTTATTTCCTGAACTATCTGAAATATTAGAGGATGAACCCAGCATTGTATTAAGCAGTTTGGCTAATTCTAGGAAAGAATATTCAACCATTATTGAAAAACATTTTGGCAAATACGCATCCATGGTTGGCCAAGGGATGATAGCTATGAATACGGCCTTGATGAGCGATGGTGCTTTTGTTTATGTGCCTAAGGGAAAAAAAATGAAGTATCCATTGATGCTTACTAATATTACCGATGCTACCCAACATGGTATATTTCAACAACCCAGAAACCTGGTTATTATAGAAGAATCAGCACATGGGAGTATCATAGAAAATTATATTGCCATTGGTTCACACGCTTCGTTTACCAATGTAGTAAATGAGATTTTTGTTGATGAAAACGCTAGCCTTGAGCATTATAAAGTGCAAAGAGCCAAAGGTGAAACCTACCACAATAACTTCACACAAGTATTTCAAAACGGTAATACCAACATCAATCAAGTAACCTTAAGCCTAGATGGACAGTGGATTAGAAACAATTTACATTTTTATATGAATGGTCAAAATTGTAATAGCTTATTGTATGGTTTGTACATTACAGATGGCAATCAATTTGTAGACAACCACAGTAAGGTTGACCATGCCAAGCCAAATGGCTACAGTGATGAAAAGTATAAAGGAATCTTAAAAGATCATTCTACAGCGGTTTTTAATGGAAAAATTATGGTGCATGTAGATGCACAGAAAACCAATGCTTACCAAAGAAACATGAATATTCTATTAAGCAATGATGCCACTGTTAATACAAAACCGCAATTGGAAATTTTTGCAGATGATGTAAAATGCACACACGGCGCTACCATTGGTCAATTGGATGAAGAACCTATGTTTTACTTGCGTAGCAGAGGAATTTCTGAACTTGAGGCAAGGAAATTACTATTGAATGCATATGCAGCAGATATTGCCGAAAAGATAAAAATTCCTGAGTTGGTGCAAATTTTAGAAGAAGAAATTGAGCGTAAATTATAATGTTGCTTAAACATTAAAATAATCATGAGTAGCCCTATATTAAATATTGATAGCATTAGAAAGCAATTTCCAATCCTACACCAAAAAGTGAACGGAAAGGATTTGGTTTATTTTGACAATGCGGCTACCACACAAAAACCGCTCTCGGTTATTGAAAGCTTAAATACTTATTACAGCCTGCACAATGCCAATATTCATAGAGGTGCTCACACATTGGCTGACAGGTCTACCGGCTTATTTGAGGCTACCAGGAAATCGGTTCAAGCTTTTATAAACGCTGCAGAATCTGAAGAAATAATTTTCACTAAAGGAGTTACCGAAAGCATCAATTTGGTGGCGCAAAGTTATGGTCGTAAGTTTCTTACGGCTGGCGATGAAATTATTTTGAGCCATATGGAGCACCACAGCAATATTGTGCCTTGGCAAATAATTGCAGAGGAAACTGGTGCAATTATTAAGGTAATCAACATCCATCCCAATGGTGAATTGGATATGGCGCATTATCAATCCTTGCTTTCGGTTCGAACCAAAATAGTAAGCTGCGTTTGGGCTAGCAATGCCTTAGGTACTATTAACCCAATTAAGGATATTATTGCCTTGGCGCATCAATTCAATGCGGTTGTGATGATTGATGGCGCGCAAGCTGGCTCCCATATTGAAATTGATGTGCAGGATTTAGCAATTGATTTCTTGGCATTGAGTTCGCATAAATTATATGGTCCAACAGGCTTGGGTGTTTTATACGGAAAAAGAAAATTCTTAGAAGCTATGCCACCCTACCAAGGTGGAGGGGAAATGATTAAAGAAGTAAGTTTTGAAAAAACAACTTACAATACCTTACCTTATAAATTTGAAGCCGGAACCCCCAATATTGGTGATGTAATAGCCTTTAACGAAGCTATTAAATTTGTAAATGACTTAGGAAAGGATAAAATTGCCCAATACGAACAAAGCTTATTAAACCATTTTGTTACAGGAATTATTTCTTTACAAAACACCTTTGGTGAGCAATCCATTTCATTGATTGGAACAGCAAAACATAAGGTTGCGGTTCAATCATTTGTAATGGAAAATAAACACCATTTTGATATTGGCCTAATGCTAGATGCCAAAGGAATTGCGGTAAGAACAGGCCATCACTGCACGCAGCCTTTGATGCATTTTTATGGAATTGAAGGAACAGTTAGGGCCTCTTTTGCTTTTTACAACACAATAGATGAAGTTGATATTTTAATTGAATCACTCAGAAAAATGCTTGAACGCAGATAATAAACCATGACAACTACAGAAATTCAAGATGATATTATTGCAGATTTTTCATTGTTTGAAGACGACATGGAAAGTAAGTTGTTTTATTTAATGGATCTTGGTAAGCGCCTTCCACCAATGCCTTCCGAGCATCAAACTGAAGAGTATATTGTAAAAGGATGCCAAAGTAAAGTTTGGTTATTCCCCGTTTTTGAAGATGGCAAATTATTTTTTGAGGCCGATAGCAATACAGAAATTACCAAAGGTTTAGTGAGTTTATTGGTTAAGATTTGGAGTGGAAAAACACCAGAAGAAATTCTTAGCAGCGAGTTGTATTTCATAGAACAAATAGGCATGAGCCACATGATTGGATCGCAGCGCAGCAATGGCTTTTCGAGTATGATTAAACAAATGAAAATGTACGCTTTTGCCCTAAACAAAGCATAAGCAAATAGAATAATAAGAATGAAAAATTTTGTAGAAGTTCAAAACGAAGCGATACAGGTTATACAAACCATATTTGATCCAGAGATTCCTGTAAACATTTATGAATTGGGATTGATTTATGAAGTGAATGTTTCCCATGAACTAAATATTGAAATTGTAATGTCGCTCACCTCCCCTTTTTGCCCGGCAGCACAGAGTATGCCAGCAGAAATAAAAGAAAAAGTTGGCGCCATAGAAGGTGTAAATGAGGTGGAAGTTCGTGTAACTTTTGATCCACCATGGAGCCAAGATTTAATGAGCGAATCGGCTAAATTGCAATTGGGATTTTTATAATTCCCTTTTTATCTCAAACGGATTCTCCTACCCTTCTTAATTTTTGTCTTGGCTTTCATGCCATTTAACTTAGATAGTTTCTTTACACTAACGCCATAACGGTTAGCTATTTTAATAAGTGTATCTCCTTTGTGTGCCTTTGTATATTTAGGAGTTTTAATGCTCTTAGCGCGTAATTTTGCAGATTGTACATCATACAAATGTTTGAAGCAACCTTTGTCAACTTGAAAGGTATCGTTTAAGAGCGATCCAGTTGGAAAATGAATAATGGTGGCAGGATCTATTTTTTCGCCTTGGAAACGTACTTCAAAATGCAAATGTGGACCAGTTGACCTTCCGGTACTTCCGGCCAAACCAATAATGTTTCCGCCTTTTACTGGTTGACCAGGATAAGCTAATAATTGAGAAAAATGAGCGTACAAAGTTTCTAAACCATTGTTATGGCGAATTAATACCACATAACCATAATCAGAACTACGCTTGGCAATGCGCACCACACCTTCAAATGCAGCATAAACAGGATCGCCCACTTCCATTCGAATGTCGGTGCCAAAATGAAATTTCTGACGCCTCCCCCAATTTCTAAAACCAAAATTAGAGGTTACATCACCAATTGCTGGTGGGTGAAAAGAACAATCATCAAAATCTGCCAATACCAAACGAATGGTATCTTCCATTGTTTTTAAATCACGCCTATATGGGTTAATGGTAATGGTATCCCAGGTATCATAAAAAACATGAGCCGGCGCATAAGCCGTATCAAACAAGAAATTTCTTGGACGAATAAAATCCCAATACTTTTCTGAACTACCTACAACTACACTATCGTATTCTGTTGCTTCCTCATCTTCCTCTTCGGGATCTTCAAAAATTTCGGTAGAATCTGGCCCTTCAATGGTTTGCGCTTGTACATTATTTGCAAAACCAATTAGAACAAAAAGGAATATATATATAACTAACTTTAATCTCATGCTGTATTTTTTGGATTAACCCAAAACCTCTAATGCTTGCAATTTATCACATTGCAACTGAGTTTTTAATGCTTCGAGATTATTAAATTTTACTTCATTACGTAGTTTATCAACAAATTCTATACTTATCCTTTGATTATAAATTGTTTCACTAAAATTAAATATGTTAACTTCTACACTGCGACCTTTACCTTCAATACTTGGATTGTTACCAATATTGAGCATACCACCAAACTTTTGATTGCCAATTAATACCCAAACGGCATAAACACCATCATGTGGAATTAATTTATGTGCATCATTTATTTGAATATTTGCTGTAGGAAACCCAATGGTTCTGCCCAATTGTTTTCCTTGAACAACCATTCCTGAAACCTGGTAGGGTCGACCCAAAAACCTTGCTGCTTGAGCTACTTCACCGTTTAACAATGCTTCACGAATTCTGGTAGAGCTTACAGAAATCTGATCAACATCTTGCTCAGAAATTTCATTGATTTCAAATCCATAATTTGGTGCAAACTCTTTGAGGTGAGTAAAACTGCCTTCCCTGTTTTTTCCAAATCGGTGGTTGTAGCCTATTACCAAATACTTTGTGCCGATCCGAACCAATACATTTTTAATAAAATCAATGGAGCTTAAACGAGAGAATTCTTTTGTAAACGGAAGTATCAATAAATGATCTATCCCTTGTGCCTCTAATAGAACAATTTTTTCCTCTAGGGTGTTGAGTAATAGTAAGCCATGATCGTCGGGAAACAGCACCATTCTTGGATGTGGATCATAGGTTATGACAACAGTTTCACCATTTTGTTCTTTGGCAATTCCTTTCAGTTTATCAAGGATTACCTGATGAGCGGCGTGCACACCGTCAAAAGTTCCTTGCGTAACAATGGCATTTTCTATTGAACTAAATTCTTCTAAACTTCGGTAAACCTTCATACTTATTTCTCAATATAAAGATTGATTTCTGTAATGATTTT
>CANFSD010000130.1 GCA_947449515.1 Bacteroidota bacterium | reverse complement strand
TCAGAAGTTGAAAAACATTTCATTTCACACTTAGAAAACTCAAATAAACTTCTAAAGCCCCATCAAAATAAATCACCCAAAAGGGCATAAAAAAAGGGCAAGCTTACTGCATCGCACCGCTACAACCTCACGCCCTTGCTCCATTCCTGGCCTGGGGGATTAGAGGGAGCTAGTCGTACAGGGCTCACCCGGAACAAAAGTAGGTTTTTTACAGCAAGCATACAAACAATTTTCAATAGCAAACACCTGCTTTGGCATTTGCCCTTTGGTTATTAGCTTTTTACAACACAAAAGGATTTTGTAAAAGCATCTGAATATCATTTGCTATTCCTCCTCATTTCTTTATCATTGTAAACTCAACAATAAGGCGCAAATAGCCTTTGTTTAACCCAAATTACCATGAACAAGCTGGTTACCGAACTACACCAAAAATTAGAGAAAATATACGAAGGTGGAGGCAAAAAAGCCGCCGACAAACAAAAAGAAAAAGGCAAAATGCTGGCCCGCGAAAGGGTGGCCTATTTATTGGATAAAGACAAAGATCAAATTGAAATTGGCGCCATTGCTGGATACGAAATGTATGCAGAACACGGTGGTTGCGCTGGTGGCGGAGTAGTAGTGGTAATGGGCTATGTAAGCGGCAGGCAATGTATTGTAGTTGCCAATGATGCAACCGTAAAAGCGGGCGCGTGGTTTCCAATTACTGGCAAGAAAAATCTACGTGCACAAGAAATTGCCATCGAAAATAAATTACCAATCATTTACCTTGTAGACAGCGCAGGTGTTTACCTGCCGATGCAAGATGAAATTTTTCCAGACAAAGAACACTTTGGTAGAATTTTTAGAAACAATGCCATAATGAGTAGCATGGGAATTACCCAAATTGCCGCTGTAATGGGCTCATGTGTGGCAGGCGGCGCCTACCTTCCTATTATGAGTGATGAGGCCATGATTGTAGACAAAACAGGTTCCATCTTTTTGGCAGGATCTTATTTGGTAAAGGCTGCTATTGGCGAAGACATAGACAATGAAACTTTAGGTGGCGCATCCACCCATTGCGAAATTAGCGGTGTAACCGATTATAAATTTGAAAACGACGCGGCTTGTTTAGATAGAATCAAACGCATCTTCGATAAAATTGGCGATTTTGAAAAAGCTGGTTTTAATCGGGTCGAACCAATTGCACCTAAAAAATCAATGGACGATGTATACGAAGCGGTTGCTAATTTTAGCAAACCATTTGACGTAATGGAAATTATTGAACGCTTGGTAGACGCTGATTCTTTTGATGCTTACAAGGATTTATATGGCAAAACCATTGTGTGTGGTTATGCCCGCATCAATGGCTGGGCTGTGGGTATTGTAGCCAATAACCGCCTGGTGGTAAAAGCAAAAAAGCCTAAACAAAACGCGGCAGACAACCCTACCGAAATGCAAATTGGTGGTGTAATTTATAGCGACAGTGCCGATAAGGCAGCGCATTTTATTATGAATTGCAACCAGAAAAAAATCCCTTTGTTATTCTTACAAGATGTAACTGGATTTATGGTAGGATCGCGCAGTGAACACGGTGGAATTATTAAAGACGGCGCAAAATTGGTAAACGCACAGGCCAATTCGGTTGTGCCTAAATTTACCATTATCACAGGCAATAGCTACGGTGCAGGTAATTATGCCATGTGTGGCAAGGCCTATGATCCAAGGCTAATTGCTGCTTGGCCCAATGCAAAAATTGCTGTAATGGGCGGCGCGCAAGCTGCCAAAGTATTGTTACAAATTGAAGAAGCAAGCCTAAAAGCAAAAGGTGAATTAGTAGATGAGGCCAAACAAAAAATATTGTTAGACCAAATTACCGAACGCTACGAGCGCCAAACCAGTCCGTATTATGCTGCCGCACGCCTTTGGGTAGACGCCATTATTGATCCTATTGAAACGCGTAAATGGGTAAGTATGGGCATTGAAGCAGCCAATCACGCACCTATAACAAAAGAATTTAAACCAGGTGTAATTAGGGCTTAAACTAATTTCTCACTTAATTTTTCAATGGATTTGCGGGCAGATTTGCCTTCGTAAATAATATTGTAAACGGTATCCATTATGGGCATTTTTATTTGCAATTGCTCATTTAACTCATGCATATTTTTGGTAGCATAATAGCCTTCTGCAATCATTTTCATTTCCAATTGTGCAGCCTGAACAGTGTAACCCTTGCCAATCATATTGCCAAAGGTTCTGTTTCTGCTGTGCACAGAATACCCTGTAACCAATAAATCTCCTAAGTAGGCAGAATGGTTTATTTTCCTATCCGTATCGGTAATATTACGCAAGAAGCGTTTCATTTCACGGATACTATTGCTCATTAATACCGCCTGAAAATTATCGCCGTAACCGAGTCCATTGCAAATTCCGGCTGCTACGGCATAAATATTCTTTAAAACTGCACCATACTCTGTACCGCGCACATCCATAGAAACCACCGTGCGTATATAATTATTATTGAGCAAGCTTGCAAAAGACCTAGCCCAATCCTGGCCTATTCCAGCAATAGTAAGGTAACTTAATTTTTCATTGGCAACTTCTTCTGCATGACAAGGACCAGAAATTACCATAATTTTCTTTTCATCTACCCCATAATGGTTAATGAAATAGTCGCCTACTATTTGTTTGGTGCTTGGAACCAATCCTTTGATAGCACTAACAATGGCTTTGTTTTTAAAAATTTCTTTGCTACAATTTTGCAAACTGGCCTCCAAAAAAGCAGCAGGTATGGCTATTACTAATAACTCTGCCTCTTCAATAATCTCATTTAGGTTCGAACCAACCTTTACATGGTCTGGATGAATTTCAATAGAACTGATATAATCTGGATTATGATGGTGCGTGCGGATATACTCGGCTTTTTCTTCACTTCTCACCCACCAAGCAATACTATCTAATTTAGATTTGCCTGAAGCTTTGTTCTCACTTAATATCTTCACCAATGCGGTGGCCCAACTTCCTCCGCCAATAATTGCTATACGTTTAATATCTACCATTGCTTTCAATTAACCTCGCAATTTACATTTTCGCGCTAAATAAAAAAGGGAGCTGCAATGCAACTCCCTTTTTTATAATTTAAACTATTCTGGTCTTGGTTCGCGTGGCGGACGAGGACCTCTATCATCTCTCTGCGGACGGTTACCATCACGTGGAGGACGATTTTCTCTTGGAGCAGGCTCTACATAACCTTCAGGCTTTGGCAATAATACCTTGCGGCTCAATTTCAATTTACCTGTTTTTTGATCCACATCAATTAATTTAACTTTTACCTCTTCACCTACTTGGAAGATACCTTCCATGGTAGCCAAACGGTTCCAGCCAATTTCTGAGATATGCAACAAGCCATCTTTACCTGGCATAATTTCAATGAACGCACCAAAATCAACAATAGATTTTACTTTACCAGTGTATTCTGTACCTACTTCTGGAATAGCTACAATGGCACGAATCATGGCCAATGCTTTCTCTAAACTTTCTTGGTTATTAGAAGCTACCTCTACAATACCCATGTTATTTTCTTCTGTAATTGAGATGGTTGCTCCTGTATCACGTTGCATTCCTTGAATAATTTTACCACCTGGCCCAATTACGGCACCAATGAAGTCTTTGTCAATATGCAAGGTAACAATGCGCGGTGCATGTGGTTTGTAATCAGCATTAGGTTCAGCAATGGTTTTGTTCATTTCGTCCATAATGTGCAAACGACCAGCTTTTGCTTGGTTCAAGGCTTCTTCCACCATTTCCCATTTCAAACCATTGATCTTAATGTCCATCTGACAAGCAACAATACCTTTTTTAGTACCTACTACTTTAAAGTCCATATCACCCAAGTGATCTTCATCACCCAAGATATCTGAAAGAATGGCAAATTTACCTGAAGTTTCATCATTGATTAAACCCATGGCAATACCACTAACCGCACCTGTTACTTTTACACCAGCATCCATTAATGCCAATGAACCAGCACAAACAGTAGCCATAGAAGAGGAACCATTGGATTCTAAAATATCAGAAACGATACGAACAGTATAAGGATTTTCTGGTGCACCAGGTAATACGCGTTTTAAACCGCGCAATGCCAAGTTACCATGACCAATTTCTCTTCTTCCAGGACCACGGTTAGGACGAACCTCGCCAGTTGAGAAAGCAGGGAAATTATAATGCAATAAAAATTTAGCGTAGCCATCATTCATTGGGCTGTCTAATAATTGCTCATCATCGCTGGTACCTAGGGTAACAGTGGTTAATGATTGTGTTTCGCCACGGGTAAATACGGCAGAACCGTGTGCACCTGGCAAGTAATTTACTTCACTCCAAATAGGACGCACTTGGTCTAAATTACGACCATCTAAACGCGTGCGATCATTGATAATCATAGCGCGAACAGCTTCGTATTCTACATCGTGGAAATATTTGTTCAATAAGAATTTGTCTTTTACGGCATCTTCAGCCAAAGTAGCCATGTATTCTGCACGTACGGCTTTAAAACCAGCAGAACGCTCGCCTTTACCCGCTTTAGATTTGGCAATGGCATAAATTTTATCGTAAGCAAAAGCGCGAATAGCTGCAGCTAATTCTAAATCACTGCGCTCGTGGTTGTATTCACGGGTAGGTTTTTTACCACCTATCATTTCTACCAACTCCCACTGTGCTTTGATTTGCAATTTGATAGCATTGTGTGCAACCTTCATCGCTTCAAGCATATCTACTTCACTTACTTCAGCACATTCACCTTCCACCATGTTTAAATCGTGTTCGGTACCTGCTACAATAAGATCCATATCTGCGCGCTCTAACTCATCTTTATAAGGATTGATCACAAATTTGCCATCAATACGTGCAACACGTACTTCAGAAACTGGACCATTAAAAGGGATATCACTTACAATTAAGGCAGCAGAAGCAGCTAAACCCACCAATGCATCTGGCATAATGTTTTTGTCTGCCGAGATCAAGGTAAGCGCTACTTGCGTATCTGCATGGTAATTATCAGGGAAAAGAGGGCGTAAGGCACGGTCTACAATACGACTTACCAATACTTCATAATCTGATAATTTTGCTTCACGTTTGTGAAAGCTACCCGGAATGCGACCAACCGCTGCAAATTTCTCTTGGTAATCAACGGTTAAGGGCATAAAGTCTACATCTTCTTTGGCTTCTTTAGCAGAAACCACAGTAGCTAAAATCATGGTATCACCCATTTTCACTACCACGGCACCGTCGGCCTGACGGGCTAATCTACCTGTTTCGATACTGATGGTTTTGCCATCTAATTCGAAGGTTTTTGTTGTTGCTATTGACATATTTTCTTGTCGGTTTATAAATTTTTAAAAATAAAAGGGACAGCACCGTTTGGCCTGCCCCTT
>CANFSD010000129.1 GCA_947449515.1 Bacteroidota bacterium | reverse complement strand
GCCATTGAAAGTGATGCAGGAGGGTTTACTCCAAGAAATTTTGGCGCTAGCACAACAGAAGATAAATTGAGAAGGCTGCGTGGCTATGCTCCATTACTGCAAGCATATGGCATTGAAGAAGTTTTGGCAAGCGGTGGTGGTGTAGATATTGGCCCATTGAAAGAGCAAGGTGCTTGTTTAATTGGGTTCGGGCCAGACTCTCAAAGGTATTTTGATATTCACCACACTGCGGTAGATACTTTTGACAAAGTGAGTAAGAGAGAATTGGAGTTAGGCGCCGGAAACATAGCCGCGCTTGTATGGTTAATTAGCGAATATGGTTTATGATGGATTTTGAGGATATTATAGAAGAGAAAAAGCCAATCTACGGCAAATGGGCCATTTTGAGTTTTTGCGTCTTTTTTAGCCCTGTTTTTGGAGGCTTTTTGTTGCGTCAAAATTTAAAGGAAAAGGGTGAGTCTAAAATGGCATGGGCTATTTTGTTTTTGTCGTTTGGATTTGCTTGCATCACAGCGGCCTTAGCAACAACGCCATTAAGAGGCCCTGGGATTACCTTTGTAGCCAATCTTTTGGAGGGTGCATTTTTAGTAGAGTATGTGTTTAAAAAGCATTTTCCAAATGAAGAGGAATATCCTAAAAAGGGTGTGGCTAAACCGCTAGCGATTTCCTTTTTTGTGGTTACCTTGGTCTTGCTTTTGGTTGCTGCATCAGGTGTTCCTTTACCAACGCAATAATTAATGGACGCTTTTGGCGAAATGTGGTTAAGTCCATTTGCCTAAGAGCACACAAGTTTTAGTTTTGTGTAATGGTTGTTACCCTCTTTTTAACGGTTATAGTTATTTATTTTTTGGCCTTATTGCTTGTTGCGTATTTCACATCAAGGGAGGCTACCAACGAAACTTTTTTTATTGGGAACAAGAGCAGCCATTGGGCGCTTGTTGCATTTGGAATGATTGGCACCTCCTTGTCTGGTGTAACTTTTGTTTCTGTTCCAGGAACCGTAGAGCTGGCAAAGTTTAGTTATTTTCAAGTGGTAATTGGTTATTTCATAGGATATTTTGTAGTTGCCTTTGTTTTATTGCCTTTGTATTATAAGCTTCAATTAACCTCGATTTATAATTATTTGGGGCAAAGATTTGGCGTGGCATCCTACAAAACAGGGGCTTTGTTTTTTATTCTTTCACGCACACTGGGCGCCACGCTTCGCCTCTATTTGGTTATAAATGTATTGCAACTTTTTGTATTAGATCAGTTACATGTAAGTTTTGAAGCCACCACTTTTGTGATATTGATAATGATATTGTTGTATACCTTTAAAGGGGGGGTAAAAACAATTGTTTGGACAGATACATTGCAAACATTTTTTATGTTATTGGCGTTGGTTGTTTGTGTGTTTTATATTATGGGGGATTTGAATTTGAGTTTTGGCGAAACCATAGATAAATTGAACGATAGCGGTCATTTACAGGTTTTTAATTGGAATGTTTTAGATAAAAAGTATTTCTTGAAACAAATTTTGGGTGGGGCGTTTATTACCATTGCCATGACGGGTTTGGACCAGGAGATGATGCAGAAGAATATTAGTGTAAAAACATTGGGAGGTGCACAAAAAAACATGTTATTGTTTAGCAGTGTAATGGTACTTGTTAACTTCTTGTTTTTATTATTGGGAGGGGTTTTGTATTTGTTTGCCACCAAACATGGTTTAAGTGTGAAGGGCGATGATTTGTTTCCAACGGTTGCCTTAAATCATTTACCAACTGCAATTTCCTTGATATTTATTATTGGTTTAATTTCCGCTTTGTTTCCATCGGCAGATGGCGCCATAACAGCGCTTACCTCTTCTTTTTGCATAGATATTTTGGGGGTTCAGCGCAATGAAGGGATGGACGTGGGCAAGCAAATGCGCATTAGAAAGGCTGTACATTTATCTTTTGCTGTTTTATTTTTGGTAATGGTATACTATTTCAAGCAGTTAGATAATAAATCTATTATTAGCATTTTATTGGATGTTGCGGGGTATACTTATGGTCCACTTTTAGGGTTATTTGCCTTTGGAATTTTAACAAAACGAAAGGTACAGGATAAATGGGCGCCATTGGTTTGTATATTGGCACCAGTAATTTGTTATTTTTTCCAAAACTATGTTCCAGTTTATTTTGGTTGGACCTATCAAATTGGCATTGAGTTGTTATTGATAAACGGCCTTATTACTTTTGCGGGTCTTTGGATTATTCAAAAGAAAGCCGAATAAAACGCAGGCTTATAGGCCAATAAACATTGGCTATGCGCCAAACTTATTTTTTAGTATATTGCCTCCATGGGCGGAATTCATCCTTTGTTGTTAAAGATTTCGAGAGGCGAAAGTGAGACCTTAGATTTTAAGAAAACCATTTCTTCTGCAAGTAAAATTGCCAAGACAATGAGTGCTTTTGCAAACCATAAGGGTGGTACCTTATTGGTGGGTGTAAACGATAATAAAACCATATCTGGGGTAAGAAGTGAAGACGAGAAATACATGTTGGATTTGGCAGCACATTTTTATGTGAAACCAGAAATTGATTTGCAAATTATTGAGTGGGATATGGGCGAGCGTTCTGTTATTGAGGCTATAATTCCAGAAGGTAAAGACAAGCCTTATTATGCAAAGGATGAAGATGGAAAATGGTGGGCACATATTAGGGTAAAAGACCAGTCTTTACTGGCAAGCAAAATTGTGCTTGATGTAATAAAAAGAAACAGTGGTAAGGAGCAAAATATTGTTCATTATACCGAACACGAAAAATCTATTTTAAAACATTTGGAGAGCAACCATAAAGCAACACTAAAGGAAATTTGTAAGCGATTTAATTTATCGAGATGGCGGGCGCAAAAAATGCTGGTATCACTTGTAAGTGCAGGGGTAGTAAGGGCTCATCATACAGAAAAAATAGAGTTTTTTACCTTGAGTTAGGTTCGAACCGAACTTTAAAGATTTTTTTTAGAAAGAAAGCATGTTACTTTGTAAAGGTATGGACAGAATGAAAAAAACGATTTTATTTTTGGTGCTAATTTTAGCCATTGGCCCAATAGACTTTATTAGTGCGCAAGAACCGCAGGCAAACCCTAAGAATATTGAAATAGCAACTAGGTTTACCTATATTTTGGACAATGGTTTTGAAAAAATTGATTTAATGAAAGTTGGGTCCATTGATAAGTCGTTTTTTAATTTGGGTAATGCGCAATTGATTATTTGTGATAAGAACGATAAAAACAAAAAGAACATATTGAATTCGTTTACGCTAATGGTTGAGCCGAGTGATCCTAAAATTCAGAGCAAGGTTTTTCAAACACCCTCACCTTTTTTTACCAGTGGTTGCAAACAAATGGTTACCATGTTACCCTCTAAAAGTAAAATCACTTTTTCTGAGGTTAAGTTAAACACTACATTGCCTGTTGCAGTGCAGCAAGCGCCCGGTTCGAGGCATGTGTTGGGGCCAGGAGTGCTTCCAATTGCATTTTTCTTGTATATAAAATAGGGGATTTAGAAAGTAAGCCTTAATTTTGTGCTTATTCAAAACACAAAATCATGAAGGTAGGCGTAGTAATTTTTCCAGGTTCTAATTGTGATCAAGATGCTATTTATGCATTTCAAAACCAATTTGGTTGTGAAACGGTAAAGCTTTGGCATAAAGACACAGATTTACAAGGTGTAGATTTAGTGTTTTTACCTGGAGGCTTTAGTTACGGCGATTATTTGAGAAGTGGCGCAATTGCTAGGTTCTCACCTATTATGCAAAATGTAATTGCTTTTGCTGCCAAAGGCGGTTTGGTTTGGGGTGTTTGTAATGGATTTCAAATTTTATGCGAAAGTCAATTGTTGCCTGGTGCATTGTTGCACAACAACAACCAAAAGTTTAATTGCAAAAACGTTTTTATCAAACCTCAAACAAAAAATTCTCTTATAACCAGTGAGCTAAGTTTGGTTAAAGCCTATAAAATACCTGTTGCACATGGTGAAGGTCGTTTTTATTGCGATGCTGAAACCTTGGCTGGTTTAAAGGCAAATGATCAAATACTGTTTACCTATTCTGATGAAAATGGTATTGCTACTCCAGCATCTAATCCAAACGGGGCATTAGAGAATATTGCCGGTATATGTAATGCGGGTAGAAATGTATTTGGAATGATGCCACACCCCGAGCGCGTTGTGGATGCAGATTTGTACAATACAGATGGTCGTGGTTTATTTGAAAGCCTAATGATGGCGAGTCTTGCAAAATAGGCAGCAATGACTAAGTTCAGTTCAATAAAGGTTAAAATAAACCAAGAGAAGTATTCTTTGGGAATAGGCGTACTCTTTGTAGTTTTTAACATCTTTTTGTACTTAGGCACTTCCAAATTTGGCTTAGGCTTAAGCGTAGATTCTGCTAATTATTTTTCTGCTGCTGAGAGTTTTTCTAAAGGCTTAGGACTCATTCAATTTGATGATTTTAGGTATTTAAACGCGCCACCGCTATATCCTTTATTGTTGTCTATTGCCTATTTTATGGGCGTTTCGCCACATTTATTTGCCTTGGCACTTCAATTTACCTTTTTTAATATAAGCTTATTTTTTCTATATAAAATAGTTTCAAATAGCTTTTCAAATGCTGCAAGTCTTTTTGTAATGGCATTGGTTGGAGGTTTTTTCTTTAACTACCACCAGTTGTTTACTTACGCCCTCAGTGAGGCTGGATTTGTAGCAATTTTAATGGCATTTAGCTATTATGTTTTGTATATGCCGAGCAAGCATTATTTTCTTATTCCTGTTTTGTTTGTTCTGCTTACCATGCAGCGCTATGAGGCTTGGTTATTATTGCCCGGTTTATTGTTTTTTTGGTATAAGCAAAAAGAACATTGGAGTAAGGTAGGTATTAACCTAATTCCTGCCTTTGCTTTTGCTGTTTTTTGGATGTGCCGCAATTATTTGCTTTCCGGAAATCTAATGGGGGGGCATCCGTTATCGAGCAAATTTAGTGTGTTGGCAAGCATATCAAATCTTAAAATAGTATTGAGTGGAATTATTGCATTCAATTACTTGTACGCTTCCATTTTGTTGTTTGTTGTTTGTATGTTTTTTGGCGCGTTGAACCTAAAAGTTTTAGGTGAAAAATTTCAAGCATTGAATATTTATGTTTTGAGTTTAGCTGCTTCGTTGTTGCTTTTTTTAATGCTTCAAAACGGCCTTTCTATGTTGCAATTACCTAGGTATATTTCTGTTTTGTGGCTATTGCTTTTATTGTTGCCTTTGCTTTTTATTTTTCAGTTTAATTGGAATAAAAAAATAGTTTTTGCTGTTTTGGGTATTGTTGTTTTGGTTCAATTTGCGGCAGATTTTAAACGCATGCGCAGTTATTCTTACTATGGTGTTGGCGGATACCATGAGCGGTATTGGAATCAAAAACAAACCAATATAAATAAGCAAGATTTATCAAGCGGCGAATTAATTTCCAATTATCCAGATATGGTTTATTGGTATACTGGAAG
>CANFSD010000128.1 GCA_947449515.1 Bacteroidota bacterium | reverse complement strand
GCTAAAGACAAATTGAAAGAAAAAATAAATGAAACGCCTGATATTGAAAGCATCAAAATAAAATTAGTAGAAATCAAGAATTTCCTAGTAGAATTGAAAAATAATTTAGCATAAAATGAGCATAGAAAAAAAAGAAATCGCTAAGACATCACAAATCAGAATTGATGTACATTTAGACAGTGAAAACCTTCCTATAAATATTGAATGGGATGCAGATGATGCAGATTTTACTGGCAAAGAAAGTGCAAAAGGAATCATGTTAAGTATCTTTGATGGCCTGCAACAAAACGCCATGCGCATTGACCTTTGGACACAAGATATGAACGTAGAAGAAATGAATTTATTTATGTTCCAAACATTAGCCACCATGGCTGATACCTTCGAAAAAGCAACAGGAAACAAAGAATTAAGTGATGAAATGAGAGATTTTGTACATCATTTTGGTCACCAAGCCAATGTGTTTGGACCTGATCACCATCATTAATTGTTTTGGAGTTTAACAACCTATATGAAAATTTAAAGCACCGTGTATACAACACGGTGCTTTCTTATTTACAATCGCCCGAAGAAGCAGAAGAGCTTACCCAAGACGTTTTTTTAATCGTTTACCAAAAGCTTCCAGAATTTAAAGAAGAAGCACAAATAAGCACATGGGTTTACCGCATTGCTATCAACAAGAGCCTCGATTATTTGCGGTTTAAAACCAGGCAAAAAAGGTTTGCATTTTTAAGCAGCATTTGGAATGAAGAAAGCGGAGAGATTCAGCACGACAAGCCTGAGTTTGTGCACCCCGGTATCTTGTTGGAAAGAAAAGAACAATCCAAATACCTTTTTGCTGCATTGAACCAATTACCCGAAAACCAAAAAACAGCCTTTATTCTTATTTATATCGAACAACTTTCCTACCAAGAGGCATCAGAAATTATGGCTATTTCCATAAAAGCATTGGAATCATTGGTTCAAAGAGCAAAAAAAACACTCCGAGAAAAATTAATAAATTTCAAATACTAAAAGAAGGTTTTTAACCTATTTATCGTCTAAGTATATAATCATGGAATCAGAAAAAGAAAATTGGATCAATGAAGTGTTGGCATCTCACCAAGGAATGGAAAGAGCCATTGCCCCAGCAGCATTAACAACCAAAATTCAAAATAGAATTGCCATGCAAAATAGGCTTCCAATACAATTTACAAGAACTCAAATAAATTGGATGGTAGCCGCAACTTTGTTATTGGTAAGCTTTAACGGAATTGCCATCTATAAACATTTACAGAGCAAACAAGCGGCATTTACTAATCAGGCAACTGAATATTCATTTGACACCAAGGACCTATTAAAACTATAAATCATGAAAAAAGAACTCGTTTGGAAAGCAAGTGTGGTGGTTTTGTTATTAATGAATTCACTTACCATTGGCTATTTGTTTTTTTCGACACAAAGCAAAAAAGATATTCGTCCGGGTCAACCAGACCAAATTATCATTCAAGGACTTCATTTAGATGCTGCACAGATTGAAGCCTTTCAATTATTAAAAATGCAGCACCGTAATGAAATGGATTCATTAGAAATAATTGAAGACAATGTTCGTAAAAACCTATTTCTTGAAATACAAAAAGGCGAAGGCAATGAAGCCAATGAAATCACCTTTTTAAATGAGCTAAATGGAATCAGGGCCAAAAGAGATTTTGCTACCCTATCCCATTTAAAAGAAATCTATCTATTGTGCCGCCCAGAACAAAAAACTTACTATAAAGCAACTATAGAAGAAGTTTCGCAGATATTAATGCGTCCACGCGGGCCGCAACATTAATATTATTACAAAATTTGTGCCCTGGCTTTTTTATTTTGCACCATGAATAAAAATGCAGCCTACTATATTGAAAAATTAGGAATGACCCGCCACGTAGAAGGTGGATCTTTTGTAGAAAGTTATAGAAGCACGCTTAAAATACCCCAAGACCAATTAGGACAAGATTTTGGCGGCGATAGAAATATAAGCACAGCCATCTACTTTTTACTAGAACATGGCCAATTTTCTGCCTTCCACAAAATAGCCAGTGATGAAATGTGGCATTTTTATGATGGAAATCCTTTGAGCATCTATGAAATAACACAAGAAGGAAAATTAATTCACCACAAATTGGGCAATGACCTTGAAAATGGGGAGGCTTTTCAAATACTAATCAAGGCAGGTAATTGGTTCGGCTCAAGATGTGAAATTGAAAATGGCTTTAGCCTTGTTGCCTGCACAGTAGCTCCTGGCTTTGACTTTGAAGATTTTGAAATGGCAAAAAAGGAAGAATTAATTGCGAATTTTCCTGCCTATGCCAAGCTCCTAAAAGAAATGTGTCAAGAATAATTTCTCGCTATTTCTAAAATTTTTGCACCCATAATTAAAGAAAAAGTTTTGTTTCTTTGCTCCTTTCAAATAAAAGATGAATATCACAAAACCCAAGCAAAATGAAGTTGCGCCCTACCAATGGGATTATATTAGTACGGTTCCAGAAACCAAAGACATCCTAGGAGAGCTGCAAATACAATTAATTGATACTATTGACTTAGTAACTTCACTAGACGATGAAACCTTAACCAGCAGCTATGCAAATGGCAAATGGACCATCATGGAAATATTAGTACATCTCCTAGACACAGAACGTATTTTGGCCTATAGAGCACTGTGTATTGCTAGAAAAGACAAAACCAATTTCCCTGGTTTTGAAGAAAATGTCTATGCCCCAAATAGCAAAGCCAACAAAAGAAAAATCTTAAATGTGGTGAAAGAATTCTCCTTACTTAGAGCAAGTACCATTGAGTTATTCCAAAGCTTTGATGAAGAAATGTGGGCAGAGATAGGTTCGGCAAATGGTGTGCAGTTACCCGTTAATGCTATTCCTTACATCCTTTGTGGCCACGAAATTCACCACAGGAACATGATAGAAGAAAAATATATTGGAAAATAATTTCACAAAAATCCAACAAAAAAAGAGCCGTTCAATTGCTTGAACGGCTCTTTTTTTTTATACGAAAATTACCTTATTTCAATAAGTATGAACTTGAATGAACCAAAACATTTTCAGCATACACATTAATGGTATAGGTTCCTGCTTCTAAAATACGCTCCTCATTTTCAAACGATAAACACAAATCTTGTTTAGCACCTGTGTAGGCTACTTTCTGGCTGGCAGTTGCATCTACTGAATTGCCTTCGGCATCTGTAAATTGCGCTTTGGTAAAGCCCATTAAAACTTTGCCATTGGGAGCTGTGATAACAAGGTAAACCATTTTATCTCCGGCACCTGCAATCTTATTATCCATTAAGGTAAAGCATGACTCAATTTTATTGGTACGTTTAGCCAATACACTTTCTACAAATTTACCACTTCCTCGTTTCTTAAATGAATTCACTTTTACATACTCCACTTTTAGTTGAGAGGCTGTGGCCACTTTTCCTTCTAATAAATTCTTTTGCTCATTTAAATTGTTTACAGTTGAATTTAGCGCAGAATTTTCATCTTTCAACTTTTGATTCTCTGCCATCAACACATCAATTTTCTCTAAGTATTCATCACGTAATTTGCGCAACTCCTCCATTTTTGCAGTAAGCTTTTTGTTTAATTTACCCAAGTTTTTTTCACTAGACAATAACTTGCGAATTTGTTCTTCCTTATCTGCAATTTGACTTTTTGCATCATTAAGCATGGTATCTAAGTTGCCAGCAATGCCTCGATATTTCTCCAACTCCATTCCAACACTTGTTAATTCACGCTCCACATTTATACGGGCATTGATTAAACTATCAACCTCTGCGCCATATTGAATCACAGTTGTTGAATGGTTTTTCCATTGGTAAAAATTGGCTCCTAAAGAGGCAACAAGCAGTAACAACAATAAAGTGAGGGTACCGCGATTTTGTTTTTGTGGTTCAGACATAATCATTAATTTAGTTTGAGCAAGTTAAACAATTATTTAAGGAGTTTTTAGCTTTGTTTTATAAACAACGTTGCCTTTTATGAAATATTTTAAACATCCTTTATTGGTAATTTATTTAGTTTTGTAACGACTATCATTTAATGTTAACTACTTTTACGCGTCAATGAAATATTTTTTAATTGCTGGAGAAGCCAGTGGCGACTTATTAGGCGCAAGTTTAATGGAGGGCATTATTGCCAAGGACCCTAAAGCAGAATTTAATTTCTGGGGTGGCGATTTAATGCAAGCCCAAGCACCCGGACTTTTGCAGCATTACAAGGAAATAAATATCATGGGATTTGTGGAGGTCTTACTCAATATCCGCACCATTAAAAACAATATCAATAGGTGTAAACAGCAGGTACTGGATTTTGCGCCAGATATACTTATCCTTATAGATTACCCCGGATTTAATATGCGCTTAGCGGCTTTTGGTAAAGAAAACGGCCTAAAAACTTGCTATTTTATCGCACCAAAAATTTGGGCCTGGAACGAAAAAAGAGGCTACAAGCTAGAAAAATATATCGACCTGCTTTTACTGATTTTTCCATTTGAAGAGCAATATTTCAAAAAATGGAAAGTGAATGCAAAGTATATCGGGAATCCTCTTTTTAACCAAACCCTTCAGTTTAAATTAGACCCTGGTTTCAGAAATAAATTTCAATTAACAGCAAAACCAATAATTGCTCTCCTCCCTGGCAGCAGAAAACAAGAAATCATGCGCATGCTGCCTAAAATGGTAGAGCTTGCAAAAGCATATCCCAATTACCAATTTATCATTGCCGGTTCACCTGGTTTGAACCACGATTTTTATACGCCTTACTTGAATGAAAATGTAAAAATCATTTTCAATGAAACGCGAAGTATCCTCGCATCTAGCGAAGCTGCAGTGGTATGCAGCGGAACAGCCTCTCTTGAAACCGCTTTCATGAATATTCCACAAGTGGTGGCCTATGCGGCCCAACCCCTCACCTACCTAATTGCCACAAGTTTTGTGAAAGTTAAATATGCCTCCCTCGTAAATTTAAATTTGAACAGGGAAGCCGTTAAGGAACTCATACAAAAAGACTATAACCTAGAGAAATTAAAGGAAGAATTTCAAGCTATTATTTTGGATGGAACAAAACGTGAAATGGTTTTGAATGAATATAAAACACTCCATCAAATGTTCTCAGAAAAAAATGCAAGCACCATGGCTGCAGAAGAAATTATGAAGCTTTTACAGGCTTAAAATCTAATACCGACAAACTTTTTTCGCAAAAATCATATTCGTAAGATTGGTTGCTTGCAATTATTATCGTGCGCTTTCCTAATTGGGTTCGAACCAAATTACGGTACCACTCAATTCCTTGTTCATCTAAGTTTGAACAGGGTTCATCCAATAACAACAAAGGTGTATCCGCATAAATTGCTAAAACCAATTTTAGCCTTTGCTTCATACCCGATGAAAAATATTTAATCAACTTATTTTCTTGTCCCAATAATCCGCAACCTGCAATCATTTCCTCAAAGCTTACACCCTTTTGTATGGGCATAATAG
>CANFSD010000127.1 GCA_947449515.1 Bacteroidota bacterium | reverse complement strand
CAAATATTGGTCGAGGTAAAGGTGAAGTGCCGTTTTCCAATGTGGCATAAAATTCAAGTCGTTTTTCTTCAGCACTTCATTTTCTAGAACACTGTATTTTGGTCGTGGAGTTTTGGCAGGAAAATCTGTGCTTTTAGCAGCTGTTAGATTTGCTGGCGTTTTTGAATAATTAAAAATCTCCTGAGCAAATTCAAACCAGGAGCAAGAACCTTCTGAAGTCATGTGAATAATCCCTGAGAGGTTTTTATTCAGCAATTCATATACGCAATTGGCAATACTTTCTGTAGAAGTTGGCGATACAATTTCATCATCTACCACTTTTAAATCTGCATTTTCATTGGCTTTTTTGAGCATCAATTGAACGAAGTTTAATCCGTTTTTGGCTCGGCAAGGATTTTTACCATAAATGGCCGAAACCCTTATGATGATTGCATTTGGATTGATGAGTAGAATGGCTTCTTCGCCTTTTCTTTTTGAAATTCCATAATTATTTAGCGGATTGGCAATGGCTGTTTCCAAATAGGGAGAACCTTTTTCACCATCAAAAACATAATCGGTGCTGAAATGGATAAAAGTGATGTTTCTTTCTTTGCAAATACCAGCAATTAAGGCAGGAGCTGTTGCATTGATGAGCATGGCTTTTTCCAAGTCTGCTTCACATTGGTCTACATGGTGAAAGGCAGCAGTATTAATGAATACATTCGGTTGGTATTCATTTAATAAATCAATAATTTTTTTGCCATCTGCTAAGTCGGCATCTTGGTGTGTAAGTGCAATAATTTTATAACCACCGCTGCTTAATACATCGTTTAGGTCTGAACCCAATTGCCCATTGGCACCTGTTATCATTATTGTTTTCATGCTTATACAATCATTGCTTTTTGTTCTACTAGTTTTTTGAATATTTCAATATTGTAGAATTTTTCATTAGTGAAGTCGCTGAACTGATCGAGGTGATCATATAAATCGCTGATAATATCCAGGTCATTTTGTTGTGCTTTATAGTTTAATAATTCAAATGCTTTTTCTGTACTTACCTTGTAGTTTCTATAGTCTTGGCAGTTTTGGTCTTCTATCTGTACATCTATATTCATTTTGTTTTTTACAAATTCTACCACCGAATCTGCTAACTGTCCAACGGTGGTGTTAAATGAACTGATATTAAAAACATGACCACCTTCTGCATTGAATTCAAGCGCCTTTTGGTAGGCCTGGCAAAGGTCATGGAGGCCCAAAATTGGGCGCCATATTCGGTGGTTACTTAGGGTTATTTTATGGTTGTGAACCGCATTTTTAAACATGGTATTCATAGCCAAATCGAGGCGCATACGCGGACTAAAACCGCAAACAGTACCTTGACGAATGGAGATCACATTGAAATTTTCTTCTGCCAAAGCCAATAAACTTTTTTCACCTTGCAGTTTAGAAACACCATAAGGGTAATTGCAAATAGCAGGGTCTTCCTCGGTATAAGTTTTATTTAAGGTATAACCATAAACCGAGCATGAGCAGGCATAAATAAGTTTTTTAACACCCGCTTCTCTGGCAATAAATCCCACATAAGCAGGCAAAGCCGTGTTTAAAATAAAATTACTTTTTGGCGAAAATTCGGCCATTGGGTCGTTAGACAAACCCGCTAAAAAAATTACGCTATCAAAAGGTTTTAAATCTTCTTGTTTAAGGTCAAACAAGTCTGTTTTGATGAGTTTAATATGACTTGGTAATTCATTGCCGAACCAACAGGCGTCTGCTACAGTAATATCGTATCCTGCTTCATCCAAGTAAGGCGAAAGTACAGCACCAATAAAACCGGCGCCACCCATTATGAGAACTTTTTGCTTAGGCATAAATTAGAATTTAAAATTTTGTGCTCTTGGATCTTTTTCCCAAGTGGCAAGGGTAGGGGCTACCATGTCTTTATTAGACAAAGTTGGATTTTCAACTGGCCATTGAATGCCAATTGCTGGGTCGTTCCAAAGGATGCCTGCTTCTGCTTGGTTATTATATATTCCGCTGCATTTGTATTGTATTTCTGCAAATTCACTTGTAACGCAGAAACCACGTGCAAAGCCTGCAGGTGCATAAATGAGTTTTCTGTTTTTATCTGAAACCAAATCGCCATACCATTGACCAAATGTTGGCGATCCAATGCGAATATCAACCGCAACTAAAAATGCTTCACCTGCTGTAACGCGCATTAATTTACCCATGGGTGGTTCCCATTGAAAGTGTAAACCTCTCACCACACCTTTGGCAGAGCGTGAGTGATTGTCTTGCACAAATTCAACGTCAACGCCAGCTTTTGTAAAATGGTCTTTGCGGTATACTTCGCAGAAAAATCCTCTTTCGTCTTCAAAAACTTCTGGTTGAAAAACCTTCAATCCATTAAGTGCTTCGTGAATTACATCTATTCTCATCTTATTTATGTGTTAATTGTTTATAGGTCTTAATGCCTTTAAAAAAATATGCCCAAACCACGCTACCCTGATAAAGGTTTTTGTCTATTTGGGTATCACTTACTGTTCTGGTATTTTGAACTTTGTTTCTTTCGGTTTGGATTAAACCAAAGTGAGTTACAATCCATATATGTGCTGCTAAAATGCCTTTAGCCACTTGGAATTGACCTGTAACCAAAGCTTGCGCAAAGGCTATATAGTCTAGTAAAATATGTACAAATGTTCTTTTGATTCTATTTTTGTTCCCATAGTTTTTGAGCATCATGTAAATAGAATTGCGGTGGTTCCAATAGGTTTTTTTGAAGCTTCTTGCTTTAATGGTAGCTCCCCCCACATGGTATATAAAAGATTTGGGTTGAACACGAATTTCATATCCATGCAATTGCATGCGCCAGCATAGGTCAATTTCATCCATGTGGTGTACAATTACTTCATCTAGGCCACCAGTTTGGGCCAACACGCTTTTTCTAACAAACAAAGCAGCGCCACTTGCCCAAAAAATTTTTGCAGCATCTTCAAACTGACCCTCATCTTTTTCAACGGTGTCAAAAATTCTTCCACGCATAAAGGGGAATCCGTATTTATCCATAAGGCCACCTGAAGCGCCTGCATATTCAAAATGGGTTTTTTGTTTACTTGCTAATAATTTGGGTTGAATAGCCGCTATGTTTTCATTTGATTCTGCCAGCGCAACCATTGGTTCGAGCCAATTGGGATCTACGATTACATCATTGTTTAAACAGATAATATATTTTGATGTACATTTTTCAAATGCCAAATTATAGGCAGCGCAGTAACCGTTATTGTATGGGTTTTGGATAATTTTTACCCAAGGAAATTTTTCCTTAACATAAGCTACATCATCGTTGGGTGATGCATTGTCTAGGAGGTAAATATTTTTATTAGGATAAGTGCTTGCTGCAAGAGAGTTAAAGCAATCATCTAAAAATATTTTGCCATTATAATTGAGTACAACAATATCTATTTCGGGACTGTTCATGGTGTAGAAAGTGATGGTCCGAAATAAGAATAATAAGGAGGGAAATAATCTGACGCGTGTCAGAATATAAAATGATTCAAATCATTTATTCAGGCGTGTTGGAGATAGCAATCAGTTGGGCTTTGTTGAGGATTTTGATATGCTTTTTATCCAAGTCTAAAATACCTAAATCTTCCCATGCTCTTAAACACCTAATGATCGTTTCGGTTGCCAATCCTGCAAATGCAGCCAATTCGTGACGCGTAAGGTTTAATTCTATAAAACCATTGTTATCAGTGCCAAAGGATGTTTCTAGCATTAATAAAGCTTCTGCCAATCTTTCTTTGCTTGATTTCTGTACAAATCGAATCGATTTTTCTTCTGCTTCACTTAAATCGGAGGCGAATTTTGACATTAAATCTAGTGAGAATTGGAGGTTAGTGGAAATTAATTCCATGATGGTTTGTTTGGGAATAAAACAAATTTCGGCGTCTTCTAAAGTTTCTGCTGTTCCAATATATTTTCCATTGCCAAGTAATCCTCGGTATCCAATTATTTCACCCGCCTTAGATATTCGGAGTATTTGCATTCCGCCATCATCAAGGGTTTTGTAGATTTTTATTTTGCCTGCACGTATGCAATGCAGGCCTTTAACAGTATCGTTTTCAAAGAAAATAACTTGACCTTTTTTAATAGCTCTACTCGATTTTGTTCCATTCAAGTTTTGCCATTCTTTGTCTGTTAAAGTGCAAAAGATTGAATCACCTTTTATGTCACAGTTACGACAATCTGGAATTGTTAATTTGGAAACCACGAATTTTAATTTTGTACAAAGTTGGATATTAAAATGATATGAAGTGCTTTTATGACCAATATCATTAAATTGAAAAAGCCGCATGAGTTTCATGCGGCTTTTTCAAAAGAGTAGTTCTTTAAGTTATAACCTATTTTTTATCTTCCTTTGTTTTCTTGTCTTTGTCGGCTTTAATAGTTATGGCCATTTTAATATTGTCTTCTTCGCCTTGGGCATTGTAATCGTAATTGGCATCGTCGTTTTGGTCTATGTTATCTGCCTCAGATTCGCCATCACAATCTGTACAAATTAATTCGCCATTTTCAAATTTATAATATTCGCCATCGGCTTCATCTAAATTTATATCATCTAAAATTTCCTTAACATTTGGATCTAAATGAATGGTTTTTCCTTTTGGCACCCATACAGTAACATCAACTTCTTGCCAACTAAATTGTTTGTCTTTGGCTAGGCTGTAATAGGCAGGGATAATTAGTTTATTTCCTTCTATTTTAAAGTCATACAGCATCATTTCAATTTTATTTTGTGCATCTATTTTATTGCTACCATTGGCTCGTAATAAAATTTTCACCACAATGCTATCAGACTTGCCTTGTTTAATTTTTAAGTTATTGATTTCAACATAAAAATTATTATCGTCCATTACAATTCCTTTATCTTGGAATGCCAATTCAATATTCATGTCTTGTAAATCGCTATTGCTTCCTTCTTCTGGCTCAGAGAAAGGCATTTCAACACCCCCAATGTGTAGGGTATCTGTTTCAGCAATTTTGTGAATACTTACTTTTGTTTCGGTTTCTGAAATACTAGAAGCATATTTGGTAGCTGCATAGGTAAATGAAAACACGCCAATCAGAAACAATCCTAAGGTTATAAATGCCCAATTTTTATTAATGAATTTTAAATTGAAAATTGATTTTAATACAATCATTAATAAACCTAAAAATGGCATGAGTAAGGTAAGTAATATTCCAAATTTGGCGGCTATAATGATGCTTTCATTTCTAACTGTAAAGTCAATAAAATCTGTGAAAAAGTTTATTTGACCTAGCTTAAGGAAAACGGCAAGCATGGCAATTGAAATAGAAATAATAATAAAAAATAGGAGCAAGGCAAACAAGCCGCCAAATATTTTTACTGCACCTTTAATAATTTTACCTAATACATTGCTTCCATGTTGGGCAATATTATTGATGGCATTGTTTTCTGCACCTTGCGCATGTGATTTTTCAAAACCTTTGATATCTGCAGCTTCTCCTTTCATCAATAATTT
>CANFSD010000126.1 GCA_947449515.1 Bacteroidota bacterium | reverse complement strand
ACAATCACAAAAACATATAGCTTATAGATAAAAATCTACACTAATTTTTCCTCTTGGTTTTACCTTTTAATCATTACAACCATGAACATGCAGAAAATTAGTGACCACGAACTGGTAAAGCTATACCAATCCGGCACACAAACTGCTCTTGAAGAACTGATCAAACGCCACAAGCGTAGTATCTTTTCTGCTATTTATTTAATCGTTCGCGATCGTCCTTTGGCGGAAGATATTTTCCAAGAGACCTTCATTAAAATTATCAAAACATTGCGTTCTGGTAATTACAATGAGGAAGGTAAATTTGGCGGATGGGCTGTTAGGGTTGGCCGCAACCTTACCATTGATTATATACGCAAAATGAAACGCGATGTGACCATCACCGATAGTGAAGGAAACGGTATTTTTGATTATTTGGTTATTGCCGAAGAAAGCAAAGAAGACCAAATCATGCAAAGACAATCAGAACACCAATTGAAAAACCTTATTAAATTGCTTCCTGAGGAGCAACGTGAGGTGCTCATTATGCGTCATTGGGGTGATATGAGCTTCAAAGAAATATCCGACAAAACTGGCGTGAGTATCAATACAGCGCTTGGTCGTATGCGCTACGCCCTAAATAATTTACGCAAGATGATGGTTGCGCAAGGGGTACAATTATAGCTATTGGCTATTTTTCTATTCCCAGTTCAACTCCTTTTTTTTAACCCTTAATTTTTTATTGTTATGAAAGCTAAAGCACAAGTAGCATTGTTACTGGTAGTTCTGGTAGCACTGTTTTCATTCGACATTCCAAAAGGCTGGTACAAGGCCGGCAGCAACCCAGATCGTTACCAAATAGGGATCGATATAGGCGCAGGAATAAATGGCAGCAACGCAGCAACAATAAGGTCGGAAGGTACACGCACCCGCGGATTTGGCACCTTGGTTCAAAACCTCGTTCCTGGCAATTATGCTGGCAAACGTTTAAAAATGTCTGGTTATATTAAAACTTCTGAGGTTTCAGGTTGGGGGGGATTTTGGTTAAGAATAGATGGTCAAAAGTCAAGTGATCCCTATGTATTTGATAATATGTCGAACCGAAAAATTAAAGGCAATACAGATTGGGTGAAATGTGAAATCATAGTAGATGTGCCCAAGAAAGCCACTAATATTGCCTATGGCGCCCTGCTCAGCGGTGATGGCCAATTATGGTTCGATGATTTAAGCTTTGAAGTGGTAGATCAAACAATTGCTACTACCATTCCCTATCCTAAAGAAAATGCGCCTCAGAATCAGCCAACTAACTTAGCTTTTGAGTATTAGGTTCAAAAAATGAATGTGCAAATAAAATAAGAATGCCAACAGTAGCGTTTTTTCAATACAAAGTAAAAACATGCTTATGGCAAATAACTACACCGAAAATGATCTTCTCTTGTATTTGTACAATGAACTTTCGCCAACAGAAAAAGCACAAATTGAAAGTGCTATTCTCAGCAGTTCAAGCCTACAAAACAGTTTGTCTAACTTAAAAGAAGGTATGCTAGTTCTAGAAAAGCTAGGCGCCGAACCTTCTCCAACTTCCATTGATTTGATAATGGAATATTCACAACAATCTGCCGCACAACTTGAAGAAGCTTAAACAAAAAAGCCCGTTTAGTAATCTAAACGGGCTTTTTTATTGATTTAAGAATTACTCAATAACAATACCTGTTGCTTCAAAACTCAGCTCATTGTCTTCCAAAATAAACTGACCGTTGGCAATAGCTTTCTTCCCATCTATGTTTTTAGGCAATACAAATTTTTTGTCCTTTGTATCAACCCTTACAAAAGAATTGTTTGCTTTAAGGGTCATCCAACAGCCTTCACCTTTGCAATACTTTTCAATGGTTCCACTAATTTGATGTATATCATAAATACTACTGTCACTCAAATTTAGTGTATTTATCTCCTTCATATCATTGGCAATTTCAAACTTTTCCCCAAAGCTACCCGTGCTAGTCATTTTGGCCCTTGGGTCGTTATTACATGCCAAAAATAGGGCGCTAAAAGCTATTAATAAAAGTCTTTTCATCTTAATGGAATAAACTAATTACGTAATAAGTGATTGCAGCAACAGCGGCACTAATAGGAATTGTTAATACCCATGCCCAAAGCAAACTAACTGTAACACCCCATCTTACAGCAGATAAGCGTTTAGTAGCACCAACACCAATGATTGAACCTGTAATGGTATGGGTGGTACTTACTGGAATTCCCATTTGTTCGGTCATAAATAAGGTTAACGCACCAGCACTTTCTGCACTTACGCCCTCCAATGGCGTTACCTTGGTAATTTTTGATCCCATGGTTTTAATAATTTTCCAACCACCGCTTAATGTACCAATGCCAATGGCAGCATAACAGGCCAAAGGAACCCAATCTGGCATTTGTTTCATATCTGTGATATTTCCATTGGCTATCATTGCTGCTGCAATTATTCCCATTACCTTTTGTGAATCGTTGCCACCGTGTCCAATACTAAAGGCTGCAGATGAAAGCAATTGAAGTTTTTTAAACATTCTAGCAACTTTAAATGCATTTGGTGTTTTAACTTTTTCTACATAAACATAGGTGCAAATAAAAATAAAAACAACCAACATTATTCCCCATGAAATTAGTGAATTGTCTGCCATCTCTAAGTCTTTGGTCAATTTTAATTCATTTGCATTGGCATCAATTTTGCTCGCAATTTGATGTGCAAGTTCTTTTGCACCCAGTTTGTCATAGTCCTTTAACAATGGCTTTGCAGCAGCAACTTTTAAAAGTGCAGAATCTAATTTTAATTGAAATTCGGGATGAATTAATACCTCATGTTTGATTTCTTCAATGTGGTAAAATTTTGATAGATTTTCAGCTAATTTTTTTTGTTCTAAAGAGTTAAAAAGAAAAAATGTACCTATTGCAGCCAAGCAAATGATGGCCACTCTTTTCCAGATATTTTGAATAATAGTTACAAGGGTAATAAACATGGAAATCACCATTCCCATTATTGGAGCTATAAAAATAAATAAAATGGTTTTTGTAATCTTATCCATTTCAACAATATCAGGAATACTCAAGCCATTATTATACATATAGGCATGGGTAATTGCTGCCCCGGCAAATCCGCCAATTAAGGTGTGTGAGGAAGAGGAAGGAATGCCATACCACCACGTTAATAAGTTCCATAAAATGGCCGCAATAATACCAGCAAAAATTACATCTAAAGTAACAAATTGACTATGCACTGTTTTGCCAATTGTATTGGCAACGGCATGGTCCTTAAAAATAAAGAAGGCCACAAAGTTGAAAAAGGCGGCCCAAATAACAGCCTGTACGGGTGTTAATACCTTAGTAGAAACAATAGTGGCTATAGAATTTGCCGCATCATGAAACCCATTAATGAAATCAAAAATTAAAGCAAGAATGATAATTACTACTAAAAATGTCATGTAGTCAAAGGATTAAGCGTATTTGACTACAATTGATTCCATTACGTTTGCCGCATCCTCAAATTTATCAGTAACAATTTCCATTACTTTATAAATTTCACGTTTTTTAATGAGCATTTTAATATCAGTTTCTGATTCAAATAATTGCTCTACACACATGTCAAAAATATCGTCAGCTTGGTTTTCATAACTCTTAACTCTAATAATAGCATCAGTAATATTTTGCATGTTTTTCAAATTTCGTAATTCCAAAACAGCAATTTTTATAGAATCTGCACCCTTTTCAATTATTTCTGCCATTTTTTGAATAGCGCTGTCATTGGGATTAACCTTATATAAATTAATCTTTTTTGCGGTGGTGTATATGTAATCACAAATGTCGTCTAAAGCTGTTGCCAAATAATGAATGTCCTCTCTGTCAAATGGGGTAATAAAATTCTTTCCTAATTGAGTGAAAATTTCATGGGTAACATCGTCGTTTTTATGCTCTAAATCGGTAACTTTATTAATGATACTCGACCTTTTGTCGAAATCGGTTTCAGTTACAACCTCTCTCAATAATTTACCCATTTCGGCAACATTGAATGCAACTTGTTCAAACAATGAAAAAAACACTTTGTCTTTTGGAGTAAACAATTGAATAATATTATTGAAATTCATATTTGGTTTTATTACGTTCCAAATTTAAAATATTTGTTCCTATAAATTGTATGTTGACAATTACTTAATATGGAGTCATATCTCTATAGAAGTCAGCTGTTTTACTATAAAAGTCTTGTATTTCATTTCGGTTCGAACCAAATTTTGCGCAAAAAAAAAGCCCCAAGCATTGCTTGGGGCCTTCAAATTTTAAATTTCAGTTATTGTATCAATTTCATTTCTGCAACAATGTGTGGTGCGCCACCTAATTTGTCAATTAAGAACAAAACATAGCGAATATCTACGTTAATGGTACGCTTGTATTTTTCGTCAAATACAATATCGCCACTCATAGCTTCCCAATTGCCATCAAAAGCCAAACCAATTAATTGGCCTTCACCATCAATTACCGGACTGCCAGAATTACCACCTGTAATATCATTGTTGGTAATAAAGGCAACTGGCATTTTGCCATCTGCTCTTTTATAAATACCAAAATCTTTGGCATTGTATAAATCAATTAATTTTTGTGGTGCATTAAATTCAAAATTCTTTGGATCGTATTTCTCCATTACACCATCTAAGGTGGTCATGTAATCAAATTTAACAGCATCTTTAGGCTCATACGCTTGCACAGAACCATATGTTAAACGTAAAGATGAATTGGCGTCTGGGTAAAATGTTTTACCTGGATTCATTTCCATTAATCCTCTCACATAAGCTCTGGCTTCAGGACCAATTGCTGCGGTAAACGCATCTACCTGTGGTTTGTAATTGGTTAAATAATTGTTGTTAAAGGCATATACCATTGCAAAACAAGGATCAGCCATTAATTTCTTATAACTAGGTGCACTGCAGAACGCCTCAAATTTTTCTCTGCTTACTAAGAAACTCTTTGCATATACCATTTTAGCATAGTTTTGGAATTTCTCTGTATTGGTTTTTCCTTTAGATTTTAAAATAGTAGCCATAAATGGTGCTTGCTGCTCAACAGGAATATTGTTGTAATACATTTCCAAAATTTGAGCTAAAATCTTTTCATCAGCTGAAGGGAAAAATGAGCTGTAAAAATCTTCTGCATTAGCTAAAGAGGCTTTAATTGCCTTGTTTGCAGCGGCAGTATCTTTATTGTCCTTGGCATTGTTTGCGTATGAAATTAAACCACTTGCCATTGCATTCATAGAAACACCAAAAATACCTTCACTTAAATAAATCCTTTGTAATGCAATAGGACGATAGGCAACATATGCTTTCTCTACATTTCCTAAAACGTTTTCATATTGCGCATTACCTTTTGAGAAATCATAAAATTTAGCCTCTGCCTCTTTTTTGAAACTTACAACCTTTAATCTTTTTAATTGCTCGGTTTGACCAATATAATATTTCCAATAATTTGCTATCGAAGCATAATCAGCAGATAGTTTCAATCTATCTCCTTCATTTTT
>CANFSD010000125.1 GCA_947449515.1 Bacteroidota bacterium | reverse complement strand
CGCAGAGGTGCATTGTCCATAATATCATCGTGCACCAAAGTAAAATTATGAAACACTTCCACTGCCAAAGCTGCATCCAAAGCCTTGCTTACCTCTTCACCAAATAGGTCGCAAGCCATTAAGGTTAAAACCGGACGAAGGCGTTTTCCGCCCAAAGACATCATGTACTCAATTGGTTCGTATAATTCTTTTGGGTTCGAACCGAAAGATGTTTGAGCAATTTTTTGGTTGACTAATTTGAGCAGTTCTGGGTATGTATGCATAAGACTTCAAACATACATAATTGCTTTATTGTTTAAAAAAAAATGAAGCGCTCTTTGTTCACTGTAATAAGTTCCATTTGGCAAGGCATAGGAAAATCCGCAATGGCCGCCATAATTAACCCTTTCGAAGGTAAGTTGCCCACTCAAATCTTTTTCTTCAGGAAAACATTCGGGAGAGAGAAAAGGATCGTTTAGCGCATTTAAGAGCAAGGTTGGAACCTGAATGTTTTTTAGAAACTGTTTGCTACTTACTTTTTGGTAATAATCGGCCGCATCTTTAAATCCATGCAAGGGGGCTGTAAAACGACTGTCCCATTCACCAAAAGTTCGTATTTGGTTCAAGCCGTTTAAATTTAAAAGACCTGGAAACATTTTATCTTTTTGAATGAGTTTTTTATTTAAACCACTCAAAAACATTTGCATGTACAAATAATTGCTTTTACTGGCTAATTTTTTTGAACTGCTTGCCAAATCAATTGGCACAGAAAAAGCTGCTGCTGCTTTAACTTCGGAAGGAATTTCAAATTGATTTTCGCCCAAATATTTAAGTAAAACATTGCCACCCAAACTAAATCCAGAGAGGTAAATTTCTGAATAGCAATGTTGTTTTTTTACGTATTGAATTACTTCATTTACATCTGCACTAACCCCACTGTGGTAGCTCCTCAATAAATGATTCATTTCACCACTACAACTTCTAAAGTTTACGGCACAACAATCAAATTGATTGGCACTAAATTTTTTAACAAAGCCTTTGATGTATTGAGATTGCGAGGATCCTTCGAGCCCATGCAACAATACCAACAATTTTTTAGAACCCAATTTATGCCAATCCAAATCAATAAAATCGCCATCGTTTAATGGAAGACGTTCACGTTGATAGGGTATACTTAATCTCCTAAACAGACCCGGTAGTGCTGTTTCTAAATGTGCATTCCGGGTAAATTTATTTCCTAAGAATTCTGAACTTACTATTGGCATTTAGTATGGGTTGTGCTTGAGAATTGGTTTAAGTTTTTTACAATTTACCTGCGTTTGTGTTTAGAGCTTTTTGATTTTTTATCGCGTTGCCCTTTGCTGCCACCTCTGCCTTCACTCCTACTACCACCTTTTGATTTCCTGCCATCCCAAGTGCTGCCGCCATCTACCAATTGCAAATCAATTTGACGTTTAAAAATATCTGCTGCCACAACGCGCACTTTCATCAAATCACCCAATTGGTATTTTTTTCTATTTCTGCGTCCAATAATCCATTGGTTGTTTTCGTCGTAATCGTAGAAATCGTCGCCCATATTATTGAGACGCAACATTCCTTCGCATTTGTACATAGATATCTCTACGTAAATACCCCATTCTGTAACGCCCGAAATAATGCCTTCAAATTCATCGCCAATAAATCCGCTGATGTATTCAACTTGTTTAAACCTCACAGAAGCACGCTCTGCCTCGGCCGCTTTTACCTCCATTTGCGAAGATTGTTTACTCATATCTTCATAGTGTGCTTCATTTGCATTGACACCATTTTGAAGGTAATTAAACAATAAACGGTGCACCATTAAATCGGGGTACCTGCGAATGGGAGAAGTAAAATGCGTATAATGATCAAATGCCAAACCATAGTGCATAGATTTTTTGCAACCATAGTAGGCTTTGCTCATGGTACGTATGGCCTGACTTTGAATTAAATTTTGTTCTGGTTTACCTTCTACATCTTCCAATAATTGATTGAAAGATTGCGCAATACTTTTTTGGCTTTGCGTTTCAATTTTATGTCCGAACCTAGCCGCAAAAATATTGAACATACGAATTTTATTCTCGTTAGGTTCTTCGTGGATACGGTAAACAAAGGTTTTCTTATGATCTCCTTTACCTAATCCATTGCCATATTCTGCTACTTTTCTATTTGCCAATAACATAAATTCCTCAATTAATTTATGTGCATCTTTTCTAATTTTCACATACAAATCAATTGGTTTATTGTCGGCATCCAAACGAAACTTCACCTCTTCAGTTTCAAAACTAATGGCGCCTTTTTTAAACCTTTTTTCTTTTAAGATTTTCGCCAAATCGTTCATAATATTTAACTCCGAGGCCAAATCACCTGTTTTGGTTTCCAATCGTTCTTGTGCCTCTTCGTAGGTAAATCTTCTTTGCGAATGAATGATGGTTTTTCCGAACCAAGTATCTGTAACTTCTGCCTTTTGGTTGATTTGTACCACCACCGAAAAAGTTAATTTATCTTCATTGGGCCTGAGCGAACAAAGTCCATTACTCAATTTTTCTGGCAACATTGGAATGGTTCTATCAACCAAATAAACAGAGGTGGCACGCTTAAGCGCTTCCACATCCAATTTGCTGTTTTCTGGAATATAATGACTCACATCTGCAATGTGAATACCTATTTCGTAGTTGCCATTATCCAATACTTGAAAAGAAAGTGCATCGTCAAAATCTTTGGCATCTTCCGGGTCAATGGTAAAGGTGAGGGTCTTTCTAAAATCGCGGCGTTTGGCAATTTCCTCTTTGCTAATTTTCTCAGGAATTTTCTCCGCTTCTTTTTCAACTTCTTCTGGAAAACGCGTGGCAAAACCATATTCCACTACTATCGAATTCATCTCCGTTTCATGGTTTCCTGGTCGACCCAATACCTCTATAATTTCACCAAAAGGATTTTCCTCATCGGCAGTCCAAGAAGTAATTTTAGCAATGGCTTTATCTCCTTGTTTGGCTTCTCCAATTTTATCTTTAGGGATAAAAATAGAGATCGGCATTTTCTTGTCGTCTGGTTTTAAGAAAGCATAATTAAAATGCACTTGCACCACACCCACAAATTGCGATTTACTGCGTGACAACACTTCAACTATTTCGCCACTTTGACGCCCATTCATGTGGTGTGCAAAGAGAGAAACTTTTACCTTATCGCCATTGAGGGCGGTGTTTCTAAATTCTGAGGCTATAAAAACATCTTCTTCACCATCATCACGTTTAACGTAAGCGGTACCTTGTTGGGTCATATCAACCGTACCCGTAACAAACTGATGAATAAACAAGGTAACATAACGACCAGCGTCAATTTCTTCAATTATTTTTTCGCTTGCCAATTGCTTCATGGCAAGCAGCACCTCATTTTTTCCTTCGGTGCTATCTATATCTAGCCTACGTGCAACTTGTTTGTAATTAAGAATTTTTCTACCGGCTTCGGCAAAAACACGCTGCACTTGCTTTTTCAATTTATCATTCAACTTCTTGGCCATATCAAACTTAATATGCTTGCAAGTTAGCGCTTTAAAAGCATAAATTTTAAATGGGGAAAAGGCTGCTTAATTGGCTATGTTTTTAAAGGCATCAGGCACTGCCATGGTTTTTCTATTTACATAATCAAAACATACCATGCCTGTTTTGGCTTCACATACCAAGCTACCATCTTGCTTGGTAAATCTATACAATAAATCAAAACTACGTTCGCCAAAATCTGCTGCTGTAACTTCAATTTGTAGCACATCACCATAAAAGGTTTCTTGCTTGTATACTATGGCAGTATCGCCCATAATGAGACTGATTCCGGCAAACTCTTTTTCAGAAAATCCAAACTGTGCCAAATAGCGCATGCGTGCTTCTTGCATCATTTCTAGGTAAACATGGTTTGCCATGTGGTTTCCATAATTAATATCTGAAACCCTCACAGGAATACTGGTTGAAAAAACAAATGTTTCTGGTAATTGAAGTTTGATTCGTGCCATTGTTCAAAAAATATTTGACACCTCAAAGTAATAGTAAAAAGGTAAATATTACCTATTTTTGGCGAACCTATGCAAAAGATTCTTTTTCTGTTTTTAAGCACCATTGTCCTTCTTAACCAAAGTGCAAACGCACAAAATCAAGTTTCACTTATTGACAGTTCAAGAATTGAACATGCTGCTGATATTAGGCTTTCGAGCATTTCATTCAGGGGATTGTCTGTGGTAAACGACAAAGTAATTTGGGTAAGTGGCAGCAAAGGTTGTTTTGCCAAAAGTGTGGATGGAGGAAAAAGTTTTCAATTAAAAAGAATTCCTGGTTTTGAAAATTCTGATTTCAGAGACATTGAAGCATTTGATGCAAACACAGCCATCATGATGAGCAGTGGCTCCCCAGCCTATATTTTAAAAACCTTTGATGGAGGTGAGCATTGGAGAAAAGTTTTTGACGACAGGCGCAAGGAAATATTTTTGGATGCCATGGATTTTTGGGACTCACAAAACGGCATAGTAATTGGAGACCCTATCAACGACCGTTTTGTATTTTACAGAACCAGCGATGGTGGTAATACTTGGAAACAATTAGACAGCAATACTTGTCCTTTTGCAGCTCCCGGAGAATCAATGTTTGCAGCCTCTGGCACCTGCATGCGTTGTATGCCAAACTTTAGTATAGCTTTTGTAACCGGCGGTTCAAAACCTACTTTTCACTGGCTTCAAATTGGCAAAAAATACCAATTTTTCGATTTGAAATTTTTGCCTCAAGGAATTTCCAGTGCAGGGGCATTCTCTTTTGATTATACAGACAAAAACATCCTGATTGTTGGTGGCAATTACGCGCATGATACAACTCAAACCAAACAAGGTATTTATACCTACACATACACCAAAGATGGCTTGGCATTAATGAATCCAAAACCCTTTTATACCAATTACCGCTCTTGTGTGACATTTTTGGAAGATGCAGAACACTTTATCAGTTGTGGCACAAAAGGGGCAGATAAAAACAGTACAGAGCTTACCATTACCATGCCTAGTGGCAATACGCCTATGACCAATCTTTCCTTTAATGTGGTAAGAAGAGCCAAGAAAGGTAAACTAATGGTAATGGCTGGCGACAAGGGTAAGATTGCCCTTATCCAATAAAAAAGGGACCTGTGTTTGACACAAGCCCCTTTTAAAAAATTTAATGCATACTACGACAACAATGTTGCCTTGGTAGCTTCCAATATTTTAAAGGCATTTTCATCGGTATTGCTTTCGCTGTAAATGCGCAATACAGGCTCTGTGCCACTTGCTCTAATCATTACCCACTCGCCATTGCCTAAATGAAATTTAAAGCCATCTAAATCCTCTGTATTTTCTATTTTGTACGACCCAAAGCTGTTGTATTTTCCAGCTTTGCAATTGGCCAAAACGTTTTGTTTAATTTCCTCTGTGATATGTAAATCTATTCTGCCCATTGCAAAACTACCTACCACATCATAAACTTCTTGTATCAAATCGTCAAGGCTCTTGCCTGTTTTAGCCATAAATTCCCAAAGGGT
>CANFSD010000124.1 GCA_947449515.1 Bacteroidota bacterium | reverse complement strand
TCTAACTTTTGAAAATGATCTGGCATGCATAAAATTTCACCAGGACCTTGAATAGCATTGTGGTTGGTGAAATAGAAAATAGGGTATTGGTCAAATTCAGGTATCATTGGAACCCCTCTATTTCTCCTGGCTGCTGCCACATGTTGTCTAAATGCATAGCCATCTCTGCAAGAGCTTGGTTGCGGAACAGGTGCAATAATTGCCACACTGCTTTCTTTGATACTTGGCCCTAAATCTGGATTACTTTTAAGCGCTGCATCTAATTCCATTGCCGCTTTCATGGCAGCTTCACCACCATTTAAGAAATCTCTCATATTGTCTGGCAACGAAAAATTCAAGGCGTTCAATGACCAAATATTTCCATTTTGGTAAATTCCTAATTGGGTTTTATTTTGGTGTATATAGCTTACTAATTTCATACGAATATTAAAGTTTAGGTAGATTTATTTTGTCTGGAACTATCAATAATTGCTTGTAGTTTTTTTGCAATTGTAGGATCATTTGTTGAGCCTCTATCAGTGTGTGGTAATCACCAACGCGCAATTTAAAATAAGGTTGTTGGTAAATCAAATAGGCAGATTCATTTGGCAAATCAGTCTTAAATTTTTGGCGCAAGGCAATGGCATTGTTTCTTTCCGATCCAGAAAACAATTGGATGCGGTAGCCGGGAATGGTTTGTTGACTTCTGTTTTCCTCAATATTTCTATTTACCAAGGAATCTAAATAAGGATCAGCAATAATTTTAACGGCATTTTGCGCCTTCGAATAAAACGAAAGACTCAAAAGAAAAAATAAGACCAATACCCCTTGTTTCATATTAATCTTCAGTATCAAATTTTACCAAATCTAAACTGGCAGAAGAACCAATTCTATCTGCGCCCGCTGCAACAAGTTCTTGGGCAAATACCTTTGTTTTGATGCCACCTGCAGCCTTAATTTTTATTTTAGCAGGCAAGGTTTTGCGCATTAATTTAACATTTTCAACCGTTGCACCAGCTGTTCCAAATCCTGTTGATGTTTTCACGAAATCTGCTTCACAATCTGCACAGATTTTGCAAATGGTTTTTATTTCTTCTTCGTTCAAATAGCAAGTTTCAATAATTACTTTGGCCTGTTTATTTTGCAAATGGCAGGCAGTAATAACAGACTGGATATCGTTTTGAACAGTAGCAATATCTCCGCTTTTAAAGGCAGCAATATTTATTACCATATCAATTTCTTGTGCACCTGCAGTGATAGCTTTTTTTGCATCTTCTACTTTGCTTGAAACATTAGAATAGCCAAGAGGGAACCCAATAACTGTAATAATTTTTACATCATTTTTTTTGATGGTTTTCTTGGCTAGCTGCACAAAATAGGGTGCCACACAAACCCCGTAAAAGTTATTTTCAACCGCCTCATTGCAAAGTTGAATGATATCTTCAGCAGTTGCAGTTGGTTTAAGGTTTGTATGTTCAATATGTATCGCTAAGCTCATGTTTTTATAATTAGTTTATTTCATCCTTGCCATGGCAAGATTTATATTTTTTACCACTTCCACATGGGCAAACATCATTTCTACCTATTTTTACTACGCCCTTAATTTGCGCAGGTTTTTGAGGCTCTTGTGTTCCTTGTGCAGCTGCTTGGTTGTTTCTTTGTGCTTCAGCCAAATCATCGGTACGAGAAGTTTTTAATTTGCTTGTATCAACTCTTTTGGGTTGGTCTGCTTGCTTTACATCATTGGCATTCTCCACTGGAATAAATGCTTTGAACAACATGCCCAATACCTGCTTGTTAATGCGCGAAAGCATGCTTTTGAACAAATTGAAAGATTCTAATTTGTAAATCAATAATGGATCTTTTTGTTCAAAAACCGCATTTTGTGAACTTTGTTTTAAATCGTCCATCTCTCTCAAATGCTCTTTCCAATCATTGTCTATTACGTATAGAGAAGCAAATTTCTCATAAGTTTTACTTATTTCTTTTGCTTCACTGTCATAGGCTTTTTTCAAGTTTACTGGAATCTGCATATTGTGCAAACCATCGCTTACCGGCACCGCTATCGATTCAAATTGTGCACCTCTATTGGTATACACATCCTTAATCACTGGCCATGCAACATGCGCCATTTCAATGGTTTTTTGGTGGTAATGGTTCAATAATTCTAAAAACAATTCATCAGAAACTTGTTCCATTTTTCCACCTAAGAAACGTTCTTCATCTATGGCTGTTTCATGTGCAAAAATGCGCATCACCTCAAACTTAAACTCGGTATAATTCTTTTGGTCTTGGTAGGTTTCAACCAATTCCTCACAAGTATCTGCCAAGGTATTGCTAATGTCTAATTCTAACTTCTCGCCATACAAGGCATTTCTACGTTTGGTGTAAATCACCTCTCTTTGAGAGTTCATTACATCATCGTATTCGAGCAAACGTTTACGTGTACCAAAATTGTTTTGCTCAACTTTTCTTTGTGCACGTTCAATATTTTTGGTAATCATAGAGTGCTCAATATTTTCGCCCTCTTTCATGCCCAAACGGTCCATAATACTTGCAATACGTTCCGATCCAAATAAACGCATCAAATCATCTTCCAAAGAAACAAAGAATTTTGATGAACCTGGGTCGCCTTGGCGACCAGCACGACCACGCAACTGTCTGTCTACACGTCTACTCTCATGGCGTTCGGTACCAATAATTGCTAAACCGCCAACTTCTTTTACGCCTTCACCAAGCTTAATATCTGTACCACGACCAGCCATGTTGGTGGCAATGGTAACGGCACTTTTTTGACCTGCTTCTGCAACAATGTCGGCTTCTCTTTGGTGCTGTTTTGCGTTCAATACATTGTGCTTTATTTTACGCATGGTTAACATACGTCCTAATAACTCACTTACCTCTACCGAAGTAGTACCCACCAAAACCGGACGACCGGCTTCTGTAAGTCTTACTATCTCGTCAATTACAGCATTGTATTTCTCGCGCTTGGTTTTGTAAATAACATCTTCTTCGTCTTTTCTTGAAATAGCTCTATTGGTAGGAATTTCAACCACATCCAATTTGTAGATTTCCCAGAACTCGCCAGCTTCAGTAGTTGCAGTACCGGTCATACCACAAAGTTTGTGGTACATTCGGAAGAAGTTTTGCAAGGTAATGGTTGCATAGGTTTGGGTTGCAGCCTCAACTTTTACATTTTCTTTTGCTTCAATGGCTTGGTGTAAACCATCACTATACCTGCGGCCATCTAATACACGCCCAGTTTGTTCGTCTACAATTTTTACCTTGCCATCTTGAATAATATATTCCACATCTCTTTCAAACATGCAATACGCTTTCAGTAATTGATTGATGGTGTGGATACGTTCAGATTTAATGGTAAAGTCAAGCATTAACTGCTCTTTTCTTTTAGCTTTTTCTTCCTCATTCAAGCCCATTTTTTCTAGTTCGGCTATTTCAGAACCAACGTCTGGAATAATAAAGAAATTAGCATCTTCACCTGAAGTGGTAATGAATTCAGCACCTTTTTCAGTAAGGTCTACTGAATTAATTTTTTCGTCAATTACAAAATACAAATCAGCATCTATTTTATGCATTTCCTTTTGTTGGTCTTGCATGTAATAGTTTTCTGTTTTGTTTAAGATTTGCTTCATGCCAGATTCACCCAAGAACTTAATCAAAGAACTGTTTTTAGGCAAACCTCTTTGGGCTTGTAACAATTTAAAACCACCTTCTTTTTCATTGTTGGCAGTTAATAATTTTTTTGCATCCACCAAGGCGGTATTTACATAAGCCTTTTGCGCATTTACCAATTTTTCAATCCTAGATTTAAGGGCATAAAATTGTTGATCATCGCCACGTGGTACTGGACCAGAAATAATCAATGGAGTACGTGCATCATCAATCAATACAGAATCCACCTCATCTACCATGGCAAAATGGTGTTTGCGTTGCACCAATTCATCAAGGCTGTTGGCCATGTTATCACGCAAGTAATCAAAACCAAATTCATTATTGGTTCCGTAAGTAATATCTGCCTGGTAAGCTTTTCTGCGCTCTGCAGAATTGGGTTGGTGGTAGTCTATACAATCAACACTTAATCCATGAAATTCAAAAAGGGGAGCATTCCATTCGCAATCCCTTCGTGCCAAATAATCATTTACTGTTACAATATGCACCCCTAGTCCAGCCAAGGCATTTAGGTAAGATGGCAAAGTAGATACAAGGGTTTTACCTTCACCTGTAGCCATCTCAGAAATTCTACCTTTGTGCAATACCATACCACCAATTAATTGCACATCGTAATGCACCATGTTCCAAGTAATGGTTTGTCCTGCCGCTTCCCAAGAATTAGCCCAAATAGCTTTATCTCCTTCAATGCTAACAGGTTTTTTTACCTTGGTACGTGCACTCAATTCTCTATCCCAATCAGTTGCCTTAACAACCAATTGTTTATTTTCACTCAATCTTCGGGCTGTTTCTTTCACAACAGCAAATGCTTCAGGCAAAATCTCATTGAGCACCACTTCCAATTCTTGGTCTCTTTGCTTTTTTAACTGATCTATTTTCTTGAACAGATTATCCTTATCAATTAAGTCAATTTCTGCAACCTGTGCCTCGGCTTTAAGTGATTCAATTTCTTGGTCAATAACAGCTAACCTGGCATTGATCTGCGCTTTAAACTCGGCAGTTTTTCCGCGCAATTCTTCATCGCTACTATTTTGTAATGTGGCATATGCCGCGTTAATTTCCGTTACAATTGGGTAAAGGGTTTTTAAATCCCTATCCGATTTACTTCCGAAAATTTTGGTGATTCCTTTAAAAATGCTTCCTATCATAATAATATCTTAATGCGTATTGGCCCTGCAAAAAATGCATAGGGCGGTAAATTTATGCTATTTTTCTCTATTGGCATAAATTAATCCAAGTTCAAATTTTGCCATATTGGCAGAGGAATAGGTTTTGGGCAAAATATCCTATCAATTCTCAAATATTTCTCACGTTTTTTACAGTGTCGGTTCGAACCAAACCCTTGTTTTACTGCTATTTAAACAAAAACGACACCTGGCATTCACCAAGTGTCGTTCTCTTATCTAAATTTTATGATTTTTAATAGGCACGGGCAAATAAAACCCTTTCTTTAGAGGGTGCACCTGTTAAAATACATTTACCATTCTCTTGCGGATTATTTAATGGAATACAGCGAATGGTTGCCTTGCTCATTTCTTTAATTTTTTCTTCGGTTTCCGAGGTGCCATCCCAATGCGCGCTTACAAAGCCAGTCTTGTTTTCCAAGGCGTCCATAAATTCTTCCCAGGTATCAACGGTATGGATATGTTCACTTCTGTAATCCAAAGCTCTTTGGTAAATATTTGCTTGAATTTGCTCCAACAAATGAGGGATTTTATGCTCCAAATCTGCAGCACTCATTACCTGTTTTTCTTTGGTATCTCTTCTTGCCACTTCAACTGTGCCATTTTGTACATCTCTTGGACCAATTGCTATCCTAACTGGCACACCTTTTAACTCGTAATCGGCAAATTTGTATCCAGGGGTTAAATTATCTCTGTCGTCTAAT
>CANFSD010000123.1 GCA_947449515.1 Bacteroidota bacterium | reverse complement strand
GTGAATTTGACTCCTTATGTTGGCAATAACAATATCAGAATTAGGTTCGAACAGAAATCTAATAATGGAAACAATATGTTTATTGATAACGTAAAAGTGACAGGAACGCCTAATAACCCTGTAGCTAATTTTTATGCATTAAATAGAACCATTTGTGTGGGGGATGAATTGCAATTATTAGACTCAACTTTAAACAAACCAGATCAATGGATGTGGTATGTAAGTGATGCAGATACTTTGACCTATACCATTAGAAATCCAAAGGTAAAATTCTTAACACCGGGTACCAAATCTATTTCCCTTTCGGTTAAAAATGCTACAGGAAAAGACAGTATTACGCGTGTAAATTATATCACTGTATTGCCTTCTCCGGCCGTTCCAAGTATCAGTGCGTCTAGAGGGTTAGCGCTGTGTGATGGGGATAGCACTACCATAAGTACCAATGCTACTTCCGGCTTTGCTTGGTATAAAAACAATATTCCTTTTTCTACCTCTATAACCAGTTTTCAAACAAAAGATGAGGCATTGTATTATGTGCGTCAATCAAGTGCAAATGGTTGTTGGTCTAAATCAGCAGAACTGTTGGTTCAAATAGGAACCACTCCAAGTAAACCTACATTAACAAAGGATCTTTCTGGAAATGTTTTCTGTGAGGGAGGTTCCTTTAATTTGTATTCTAGCGCAACAAGCAATAACCAATGGTTTATAAATGATACTGCGTTTACAGGTAAAACTGCTAACAGCTTAAATTATAATGATGCCGGTGAATTCAAAGTAAAACTTACCGAAAAAGTATGTTCTGTGTTTTCTGATTCTTTGGTGATTTCAAAATTACCACGACCAGTTACTTCAGATATTTCTGGTGCCACCTGGGCGGTTAAGGGCGATACAGCCACACTTTCGGTAACTCCTGGTTTGGCTGGGTCGGTATTTACTTGGTCGCCAGTAGGCGCAACTGTGCAAGCAGGTGCGGGTACTTCATCTGTGCAGGTTAAATATGGGGTGGGTACAAGCGCAACAATTGGCGTGCAAGAAATTGCCTCTAACAATTGCAGAGGCGTTCAAAAATTATTGAATGTTAATTTGGTGAATACTGGGGTAATTAAAGTGAATCCAGAAAATGCTATTCGTGTATTTCCAAATCCAGTTGCACAGCATTTAAAGGTTCAAATTGAAACCAATAAAGCAGAAGAAGTGGAAGTAGTAATTTATAATATGCTAGGGCAAAACATGAGCAAAGAACAATATGTTTCTGCATTGGGAACCATGGTGAAGGATATCAATGTTGAAGTGCTTCCAGCGGGTATGTATATAGTTAAAGTTACTATGGGAAATAAAGTAATGACCCGTAACTTTATAAAAGAATAGAATACTTAAAAAGTATAAATAAAAAAGGAGGCCTTGGCCTCCTTTTTTATTTAATGATTTCTTTCAATGATAAATTCAACCAATTGTCTAACATTTTCTTTTACCTCTGAGTCTGGCAATTGGTTTAATATGCCTAACGCCTCTTCTTTGTATTGATTCATGGCCTTTTTGGTATAGGCAATGCCATTATGTGCATTTACATAATCAATTACCTCTGCCACTTTCTTTTTATCGTTATGGTGGTTTTTAATGGTATTGATCATTCTGCTTCTCACTTTTGGTTCGGCCTGGTTTAAAGTGTAAATAATAGGCAGGGTTAATTTCTTTTCTTTTAGGTCGATCCCTTTCGGTTTGCCAATATCATCATCACCATAATCCATTAGGTCGTCTTTCATTTGAAAAGCAATGCCTATTTTCTCTCCAAACAAACGCATTTGTTCAATTTGAGTTTCACTTGCACCTGCCGAGGCAGCACCAATTGCACAGCAAGAGGCAATCAATGAGGCTGTTTTTTTTCTAATAATATCGTAATATATTTCTTCTGATAAATTGAGCTTGCGCGTTTTTTCAATTTGCAATAACTCTCCCTCACTCATTTCTTTTACTGCATTGCTCACAATTTCAAGTAAATGGTAGTCTTTGTTTTGAACCGAAAGCAATAAACCACGACTTAATAAATAATCGCCAACTAGAACGGCAATTTTGTTTTTCCATAAGGCATTGATGGAAAAAAAACCGCGACGCTCATCACTGTCGTCAACCACATCATCATGTACCAAAGTTGCAGTGTGCAATAGCTCTACAAGGCTGGCTGCACGGTAGGTAGAGTCGTTGATATTATTGAATAATTTTGCACTAAAAAAAACGAAAATGGGTCTTATTTGTTTGCCTTTTCGTTTAATAATATAGTTCATGATGGTGTCCAAGAGCGGCACGGTGCTTCTCATGGCTTCTCTGAATTTGCTTTCAAACAAATCCAGTTCATTTTCTATAGGTGCTTTTATTTGATTTAACTTGCTCACTGTACCTGCAAATAAAACAATTAATCCTGTTTTTTTTATTCAGGCATAACTGATTTATATTAGCACATTAATTAATTCTTCTTTTTATGGCAAAAACGCATTCAACCTTTTTCTGCAAAAATTGTGGAGTTTCTTCGGCAAAATGGGTTGGGAAGTGCCCTGCCTGCGGCGAATGGAACACTTTTATGGAAGAAGTAGTTCACAAAGAAAAAGAGGATTTTAAAAGTACTTGGAAAAAAGAAGGCCATATTGCCTCTCGCAAACCTGTGCTCATAAATGAAGTTGAAAAAGGAAATGAACAACGCATCCCGCTTATTGACCAAGAATTGTCAAGAGTATTAGGTGGTGGTTTGGTTCCAGGAAGTGTGGTATTAATAGGCGGTGAACCTGGTATTGGTAAATCTACTTTATTGTTGCAAGTAGCCCTTCAATTTAAGGATTTAAAAGTTCTATATATTAGTGGGGAAGAGAGTGAAACCCAAATAAAAATGCGGGCGGAAAGGATTCCATTTGCCAATGAAAATTGTTTTTTATTTACAGAAACCTCTACGCAAAAAATTGGGAAAGCTTTTAAAGAGTTGCAACCAGATTTGGTAGTGGTAGATTCGATCCAAACCCTCCAATCTGATATTATTGACAGCACACCAGGAAGTATTTCCCAAATTAAGGAAACTGCCAGTAATATGATTCGTTTTGCCAAAGAAACCGGCACACCTGTTTTTTTAATTGGGCATATTACCAAAGATGGCACCTTAGCGGGTCCTAAATTATTGGAACACATGGTTGATACCGTTTTGCAATTTGAGGGCGATAGGCACCACGTTTACCGCATCTTGCGCAGTACAAAAAATCGTTTTGGGTCGACCAATGAAATTGGCATTTATGAAATGCAGCAAGGCGGCTTGCGAGAAGTTAGCAACCCTTCAGAAATATTAATTTCTCAAAGAGACGAGGCGCTAAGTGGTGTTTCTATATCTGCTACTTTGGAAGGTATGCGCCCTTTATTAATAGAAACACAAGCCTTGGTAAGTGCTGCAGTTTATGGCACTCCCCAGAGAAATTCAAATGGCTATGATGGTAAAAGGCTAAATATGCTTCTAGCCATTTTGGAGAAAAAATGTGGTTTGCGAATGGGGATGCAAGATGTATTTGTAAATATTGCTGGTGGCTTGCGGGTAGAAGATCCCGGGATTGATTTAAGTATTGTTGCTTCCATCGTTTCAAGTTATGAAAACTTGCCCATCGATAATAAAATTTGCTTTGTAGGAGAAATTGGATTGAGCGGAGAAATACGCGCTGTGAGTAGAATTGAGCAAAGAATTTCTGAAGCAGAAAAATTAGGATTTAAGACGGTATACCTATCTAAATTTAATAAACTTCCTAAATCAAAATCATCCTTAAGAATTGTGGAAGTGGCAAAGGTGGAGGAAATGCTTCAGTTTCTCTTTGGCTAATCAATAGCCAATACAACTTGTAGCTTGTTTAATTCTTCCAAGAACCATTGGTCAACAGGTGTTTTTGCCCAAATGGTATGTATGCCTGCCTGATCTGCGCCTTTAATGTTGGCTGGCATATCGTCAATAAAAATGCTTTCCTCGCCATTAATTCCTGCTTGGTCTAAAACATATTTATAACATTCAACAGTTGGTTTGCGCAAGCCAATTTCATGGGATAAAAATATTTTTGAAAACAAATTTTCAAATACTTCCTTGCCATGTTCCTGGTATACGGCATCTATGTGAATGGTATTGGTATTGCTTAATAAAATGAGTTGATAGTCTTTTTTTAAGCTGTTAATTAAATCAACGCGTTCGCTTGGTAATTCAAGCAACATGCTGTTCCAAGCATGGATAATTGCTTCCTTTGAAGCTGTTCCATTTAAATGCGCGTGAAGGGTATCAACAAAGAAATTGGCATCAATTTTTCCTGTTTCAAAATCAGTAAATAAACTAGAAGCATCGTTCAACTTGGTTAAATCTGCACCCAACTTTTTAAATGCCCTGATGGTTTTGTTTTGATCCAAATTCAGTACTACCCCGCCAAGGTCAAAAATGATGTTCTTTATTGCCATATGAAGTTAAAACGCAGGAAAGGCCAAATGGTTTTGCTGCTTGCTAATTGGCAGCGTTTTGTTGGTGTATGGCATTGCTTAAGATGCCTACCAGGCTGGGGTCTTTTTCAATGGCATTACCAACCACAATAATATCTGCTCCAGCATTGCAAGCATCAATAGCTTGTGCTGTGGTTTTAATACCGCCTCCAATAAACAAAGGACCAGAGATTTGTGCTTTTACCTCCGCAATCATAGATGCCGAAATAGGATTTTTGGCACCACTGCCTGCATCCATGTAAATTACCTTTAAGCCTAGCATTTCACCGGCCAATGCGGTACAGGCGGCAATACTGTCTTTATCAGATGGCAATGGTGTAGTATTGCTCATATACATTACACTGGTAATATTGCCACCATCTACTATCATATAACCTGTTGGAATTACTTCAATGCCAGATTTTTTTAGGAGGGGAGCAGCTAAAACGTGTTTACCAATAAGTAAATCTGGGTTTCTACCACTAATCATACTCAAAAACAAAATAGCATCTGCAGCTTTATGCGTTTGCATTACATTGCCCGGAAACAATACCAAAGGAATAGAAGTATTGGCTTTAATAAGTTCTATGCAACGATCCCAAAAGCCATTGGTTATTAAACTGCCACCAACCAATAGCATATCTACTTTTTGGTCTTCGCAGTTTTTAATAAGTGCCAACAAAGCATCTTCAGAATGCAAACTATCTGGATCAATTAATACAGCAAGCTGTTTAATGCCCTTTTTGGTTTTTTCTAATAAAGATGAATAAAAGTTTGTTTTCACTGCTACTACAAATGACTATGGAACAAATTAAAGACTTTTTATTTAATTTACTGCTTTTGGTTTTTAGAGATTTACAATGACCACTTTTATTTTGTATTTGCAAGTTAAATTTTTTTGTGGCCCAGCTTTTGTACGTGAGTGTATTCTTTATAAGACAAACCCTTGATTATTAAGAAATTGTTGTCTCCTCGAATTCCGCAAGTAGCAAGGGGCCTCATGTGAATAACTAATGTTATGAACACCCAAACCTATAGCTTTCACAAAGCGAAAAAGAAATCAACAGCCCACACTGTTGAAATTGATTTTTGAAACAGAACTTTTTATAG
>CANFSD010000122.1 GCA_947449515.1 Bacteroidota bacterium | reverse complement strand
TTGCGCGCCAATTGCTAAATTTGCCCTCCTTAAATGGTGGTTTTAGCTCAGTTGGTTAGAGCGCCTGATTGTGGTTCAGGAGGTCGCCGGTTCGAGCCCGGTATTCCACCCAAAAAAGCCCTTACGAAAGTGAGGGCTTTTTTTATTGAATTCATTAAATGGTTTGTAGAAATTATTCCTTTTCGGTATCTTCTTCAATCATTACAAAAATATCTTCATTATCTGCTTTCATAAGGTATTTCTCACGTGCAAATTTTTCGATGTTTTTGCGGTTGCCAAACAACTCCTCTTTCTCTTTCTTAACCTTTTGGATTTCTTTTTGGTAGTAATCGTATTTCTGCTGAACTTCCTTTAGGTCTTTGCGGTATTGAACTTGGTCGAAAATACTGTTGCGTTCATTCACCAAGAGCAAAAACAAAAATGCCATGGCCGTTAGAAAATATTTATTTCTAACAGCCTTGATAAATTTGGGGTTCAAGCGCATTGCCATAAAATTTATTTGGCGTATTTAAATTCTTTTCCAGGGAAATAGGCGTTGTTACCTAGCTCTTCTTCGATGCGAATTAATTGGTTGTATTTAGCAATTCTATCTGTTCTGCTTGCCGAACCAGTTTTAATTTGACCGCTGTTTAAAGCAACTGCTAAATCTGCGATGGTGGTATCTTCTGTTTCACCACTTCTATGACTCATGATATTGGTATAACCAGCTCTGGTAGCCATATTAACCGCGTTGATGGTTTCTGTTAATGAACCAATTTGATTTACTTTTACTAAAATTGAATTGGCAATATTTTCTGTAATGCCTTTACTCAAACGCTTCACATTGGTTACAAAAAGATCGTCGCCCACCAATTGACATTTATTACCAATAGCTTTGGTTAATTCTGCCCAACCTTGCCAATCGTCTTCTGCACAGCCATCTTCAATAGAGATAATTGGGTATTTGTTAACCCATTCTGTCCAATAAGCTACCATTTGACTTGGCGTCATTTCGCGCTTATCAGATTTCTTGAAAATATACATGCCTTTTTTCTCGTCCCAGAACTCGCTGGTTGCAGCATCCATAGCAATGTAAATATCTTTACCTGGTTTGTATCCTGCTGCTTCAATAGCAGTTAAAACTGTTTCAATTGCTTCTTCATTTGATTGAATATTTGGTGCAAAACCACCTTCATCACCCACATTGGTGCTGTATCCTTTTTTCTTTAATACGGCTTTTAAGTGATGGAAAACTGAAGTTCCCATTTGCAATGATTCACTAAAAGTATTTGCATTGGTTGGCACAATCATGAATTCTTGGAAGTCGATGCAATTATCTGCATGCGATCCACCATTTAATATATTCATTAATGGAATGGGTAGGGTATTTGCATTCACACCACCCACATAGCGGTACAAAGGCATATCTGCTTCAATTGCCGCAGCCTTTGCGCAGGCCAATGAAACGGCAAGAATTGCATTTGCGCCTAATCTTCCTTTGTTATCTGTACCATCAAGCGCAATCATTTGATGGTCAATTTCATTTTGTTCAAATACATCCAATCCCATCAATTTATCATTGATTTCGGTATTTACGTTTTGAACAGCTTTTAAAACACCTTTGCCTAAATACAAATGACTAACACCATCACGTAATTCAACAGCTTCGTGAATTCCAGTAGATGCGCCAGAAGGCACTGCTGCCCTACCCATTGCTCCACCTTCCGTTAATACTTCAACTTCTACTGTTGGATTGCCACGAGAATCCAAAATTTGACGGGCATGGATATTGATAATTGCGCTCATAATACTAAATTACTAAAGGGTGAATATTATTTTTTGAATCAAATTTGAAATTTTAATTAAGCCATCATTGCTATAAAATCATCAAATAAATAGCGGCTATCTTCTGGACCTGGTGCGGCTTCTGGATGGTATTGAACTGAAAACGCTTTTTTGTTTTTAATTCTAATTCCTTCTACGGTATTATCATTTAAATTAACGTGGGTTAATTCAACGGTTGGATGGTTAAGGGTTTCATCCATACTTACACCAAAACCATGGTTTTGAGATGTTACTTCACATTTCCCGGTGATGATATTTTTAACAGGATGGTTTAAGCCTCTGTGCCCATTAAACATTTTAAAGGTTTTTAGTCCTTGAGATTCTGCCAACATTTGGTGACCTAAACAGATGCCAAATAATGGAATATTTGCATCCACAATTTTTTTCACGGTATCAACTGCATAAGGCATAACTGCTGGGTCGCCAGGACCGTTGCTAATCATAAAACCATTTGGCTTAAATGCCATCATGTCTTCAAAAGTAGATTTACAATTATAAACTGCCAGGTAGGCGCCACGTTCAGTTAAACATCTTAAGATATTTTGCTTTACGCCTAAATCCAAAACTGCTACACGCTTTTCTGAATTTGGATCACCCATATAATAGGTTTCTTGTGTAGAAACGGTACTAGACAATTCTAATCCTTCCATGGAAGGTACGGCAGCTAATTCAGCTTTTAATTCGTCGATGGTTTTATTTTCTGAAGAAATAATTGCGTTCATGGCACCTTTACTTCTTACATGACGAACCAACTCACGGGTGTCAATGTCTGTAATTCCAACAATATTGTTTAAAGCAAAATATTCTTGTACAGATTGATCTGCTTGTTTGCGTGAATAGGGAACATTGAAATTTTTGCAAACCAAACCAGCAATTTTAATGGTGTTTGATTCTTGTTCAATATGGTTTATACCATAGTTACCAATATGTACATTGGTTTGAACCAAAATTTGACCAGTATAACTAGGATCAGTAAAGATCTCTTGGTAGCCTGTCATGCCGGTATTAAAACAAATTTCTCCTGTGGTGGAACCTATTTTCCCTATGGAAGTTCCTGTGAATACCGTACCATCTGCTAAAAGCAAGGTGGCCGGAAACTTATTGACTGATCGGTTCAAAGTAGTTTAGATTTGAGCAAATCTAGGAAAACAATTAATACCCACCAAAAGAAAGTATTAACAAGTGTTTGTTTATTTATTTACTTGTAGCCTTTGGGTCATGGTTTTACCGTCTTGTTCTATCAAAATTAAATATAAACCTGCAGGCCAATTTTGCACCTCTACCCTAGCCATATCTATATTTTGGTTCGAACCGAAAACAAATTTGCCTTCACTTGAATATACTTGAAAGCTGAAGTTTCCACTTCTGCTAATTGTGAAAGATGATGAGCTTGGGTTTGGATAAACCAATGTATTGGTAACTTGAACCAAGTCTTCTATCCCACTGGGCACACCTGTTTTAAAAGTTGATGTATAAGACCAAGGTCCAAAATAATCCAATATTCTGCCACGCACACGCCAATAATATGTTTTTTGTTTGGTGGCGCCAGTGAAGATACTTGAAGTGCCGGCAGTTGTTCCAGAGGCTACAATAGTAGTAAAATCAGAAGTATCAGAAACCTGTACATCATAACTAAAAGCATTACTTACTGCAGACCAAACCAAGGTAATATCTCCAAGTTTAACATTGATTACACCATTAACGGGCAATAACAATTGGGGTCTTGCAATTGCAGGAGGGTTTTGTGTAGTAAAATTAAAAGTGGGCGACCAATTACTGGTGTCTTTGGCGTTGATGGCACGGGCACGCCAAAAATATTTTGTAGCATATTGGCAACTGATAGTGGCATTTGGTGACGCATTTGCAGCCAAAGACATAATTGGGGTTCCAATAAAATTGGAGTCTTTACTCGCTTGGTATTGGAATAATAATTCAGAGGTGCTTCCTTGAACACCCCATTGCAAGTTTACGCTGGTAGCAATATTGCTTGCCCCATTTAAAGGATTGATAGCCCAAACAGGTTGGGTGGTTAAAAAGTTAAATGCATTGCCCCAATTCCCTGTATCCACATTATTGATGCATCGTGCATGCCAATAATATTTGGTTTCAAAATTTAAGTCGGGGCTAAAATTAAGCCCAACATAGGCTGGGGTAAAACCATCTGGAACATGTGGATCTGTTCCACTAATTCTGAGTGGGGAATTGAAATTTAGTGTTGAATCTAATTCCCATTGAATCCAGTTTGAGCCAGTAATTCCAGTTACCAAACCATTGGTAGAAGTTCCTGTTCCAATATAATTATTGGGAGGAAAATAATTAACAGGATAAGCTGCTGTGGTAAAATTACTGGTTGTTGCTTCGGCTGTATCTGCTCCCATTAAGGCAGCAACTCGCCAAACATATTTTTGTCCGTATAACAAAGAAGTATCCTTGTAATGGTAATAAGAACCATCATAAGAAAAACTATCAATTATACGAATATAGTATGGACTGTGAACGCTTGTAAAAACGGAACCAGTATCTATTTCCATGATATAACCTGTGCCCCAAGTTTGTTTTCTAAAATTCAAGCGTGGACGGACAGAAAAATTGGTAGCATTGGCATAGGGTGCGCCTAAATTTACCATGCCAGTGTATGTTTTAAAGTAAGCTGTGAGGGTGCTTGCTGCATCTAAATCGTGAAAATACGTTACCTTATAGTGGTACCATTTATTTAACTTTAATTCATTTTTATAGCTATAATTCCCAATATTGGTAATGGTATCTTTTAGCACAATTGTTTCGGCAGAATCACCAAATAGTATGAAATGGTATTTGGTTCCATTTAATGCGCTCCAACCGAAGTTTGTGGTTAGTCCGTATACAGTTGAGCCATTTGTAGGCGAGCTTAGATACCCATTTGTCTTTACCCTAATTGGTTGATTAAACGACCATGTTGATACTTTTCCTTGGTATTCGCAACGAATGCGATAGAAGTAATCCTTGCCAAAAAATAAATTATAAATGGTATCGGCATTGTAACCTGGAGGAATTATATGATCAATTAATCGCGCCGTATTGTAACTCATAGTAGTATCTAGCTGCAGGTGAATGCTAGACAAGCCAACATTGGTCCAATTGGGAGTTATTTTTGGGTCAACCATTAATAAGGTGCTTGGGTTTCCATTTAATGTAGGTTGTGTATGGATGGTATATTTATAAATTCCCGACCATTGGAAAGTATCGCCATAACTGCTGTAAGATTTGGCGCGCCAGTATAAATTTCTGCCGTAACCAAACAATACTGAATCGGTAAAATTGGTATTGCTTTGGTTTCTAACAACTTTAATTGGAGAATTTAAATTTACGTTGGTATCTGCTTCAATTATATAATTGACAGCAGCCAAACTGCTTGAAGACATTGGACGTAAAAGTACAATTGGGCCAGTGGTGTTATTGGCTGGAGAGTTTAAAGTTTGCACAGCATTTGTGGCAGTAAACGACCAAATGGCAGACCATGCCGATGTATCAACACCAGAGTAGGCACGTGCACGCCAAAAATAAGTTTTTCCAATTTTCAATAAAGGCGAATAAACATATTGGTTTTGGGTTGTATCCTTAAATAAACCTAAACTATTAAAACTACTAAGGGTATCAATTTGAAATTGGTAACCCTTTGCCCCTGTTACAGCATTTACATATATAAAAATATCAAATTTACTGAAAGACGATCCATTTGCAGGGCTATTATTAACTGGTGCATTGATGGCATAGCTTTGGTTCGAACCGAAAACCAATAA
>CANFSD010000121.1 GCA_947449515.1 Bacteroidota bacterium | reverse complement strand
CATCAATTGAAAATTGGCTTGAGGCTTGTTGTAAACCGTATCCCAATACGAAGTGGTAATTGGACTGCGGTTGCTAAAACGCGCAGTTACAGTAATGTGGTAAATACCTGCCGCAGAATATTGATAAGTTCTGGTATTCGAAATTGGCTTACCAATATTATTGATACTTGAATCTCCATTACCCCAATCAAATCTGTAGGAGGTAACATCATTCACATTCACACCTGCAAGATAGGCATCAATTTGCATGGGATTACCCAAACAAACCACCCTTGGTTGCACATCCAAGGTAATTGATTGTGAAAATGCACTTGTGGCATAAAGCCAACACACTGCAATTAAAACTAGTCTGGTAAATAATCGTTTCATCATATATATTTATTTCTATTTTTTCTCGTCAGATAATTTTGCTAACCTACATTTTATTCCCCAAAAATCCAACCCCTAACGGTAGAGGCTCAAAAAACCATTTTTGGTTCTAATTTTATCGGAATTAGATGCTTGATAATCAATTACAAAAGCGTAAGTCCCTACCTCACATTCCGAGCCATTTCTTTGGTTAATACCATTCCAAAATTGCCCAAATTGATCCGTTTCAAAGACCAATTGACCGCTTGCATCCAATATTTTTAAATGGAAATAACTTGGGTTTTCTAGCTTAATTTCCCACGTATCATTTTTGCCATCTCCATCCGGACTAAAAGCATTTCCATATTCTGGTTCAATTACGGAGTTAGAATTCTCTATCGCTTTTTCTGTTTTATGATGTTTGATAATGGTAACAGGCGCCACTACTTTTTCTTGCGTCTTGCTTTCTTTTGCAACACTATTAACTGAACCTGGCATTTCAACAATCGGGCTCACAGGCAAAGGAACAGAGGCCTCTCTAGCGACTACTTGCGTTGGAGCAGTTATTGCTTTCTGACCGGTAGTTTTCGAACCCTTAATTGTATTTTGTTGTACCTCTTTTTCACCTACATTTTCTATAGTTACGCGTTCTGTACGATCTTGGTTCATTGGTGTTTCCCGAACCAAAACTTTGGCCGGCATTTGCAAAACTTCCTTTTCAGAATTGGCAATAAAAATAATGGCTGCTGTAATGCCCAAAGCAAGAACAACCCCAAGCTTCAATCCCATACTGGCTTTTTGAATTGCCTGAAAGATGGAATTTCCCGAAACTCCTGCACCAGCGGTACCAGGCAATTGTTGGGCAATGTTTTCCCAAATACCATCTGGAGCCTTTGGCTCAAAATTTTCCATCCCACTTTGAAGGACTTGATCTATGTTAAATTTATCTTCCAATTGCTTATTTTTTTTCTTTGTTTAACTGGTTCCAAGTTTGAATGAAAATTTGCCTGGCCCGTGAAAGCTGGCTTTTTGAAGTACCCTCTTGAATACCCATTATTTCGGCAATTTCGGTATGGCTATAACCTTCAATTACAAATAGGTTTAATACCATTCTGTAACCCGGTGCCATTGCATTTAATACCATTAATATTTCCTTTTGCGTTAGTTGCGCCAAGGCTTGAGCTTCCTGCCCAATTCCATGTGCGTCTTCCACATCACTTTGCTGTTGGTATACCTTATTGCTTCGGTAATGTTCCAATGCCGTATTAATGAATATACGTTTCATCCATCCTTCCAAAGAACCTTTGCCTGTATAGGTTTCGAGCTTGGTAAATACTTTCACAAAACCATCCTGCAAAATATCTTTTGCATCTTCTTTGCTATTGCTATACCGCAAACAAACCGCATACATGCTACTGCTAAAGTGTTGGTAAAAAACCTTCTGGGCTTTTAACTCCTTTCTTAAACATCCTTGTAAAATTATTGCATCAAGTTGCTTGTTCACTTTGTCAGTCTTATTTAGCAGATGAAAACTTTGCCTATTAGGTTGCAATGCTCTGCATTTTTTTCTTAATTATTCATTAAAGCTTGGCAATTGTAAGTAAATCTGAAAAAAATTGTAATTTAGTCCTTCAATTTCTCCGGTTTGAAACCCAAAATAAGCCTGCTTTTTTACCTTCTGTCTTTGCCACTTTGGGTTTGCTCCCAAAAGTTAAATAAAGAACTATCTGCAGAATTGTATGAGTGGACAGAAAACATAGGCCAATGGGACCAAAACATCTTATTTAGGGCACAGCAAAATGCCCTGGATTTACAAATAGGCAAAAATTTTATTTCCTACTATTTCTATAATCCCAAAGAAATTGAAGCCATCCACCAACAATACCATAAGGGCGGAAAACTATCCAATAAACTTAACGTTCACGCACTTCGCATCAATTTCATTCATAGCCAAAATGCCCTACCCTTTTTAAATAATGCCAAAGCGCATTATTATAATTTTTACCAAGGTAATAATCCCAAAACATGGGTAAATGGCGCCCGAGCATCCACTGAAATTGGACTGAACCAATTATACCCTGGAATTCAATTGCAAGTTCACGCAGGTAAAAATCAATTGAAATATGAATTTTGGCTCGAACCGAATGCGGATATGGCACAAATAAAAATGGAAGTTTTAGGTGCCACCAAAATGTATACAGAATATGGCGATCTCTACCTTGAAACGCCTTATGCCACTATCAAAGAGCAAAGTCCTTTTGCCTACCAAATTATCAACCAACAACAAGTGCAGGTTGGTGTAAAATACCAAGTAGAAGGCAATACCATTTCATTTATCCCCGATGAATCCTATAACAGCAAATACCCATTGGTAATTGACCCTGAAATAGTTTTTCTCACCTACTCTGGAGCCAGTGTAGATAATTTTGGTTTCACAGCAACACCTGGTGAAAATGGCACTATGTACGCTGGCGGAATTTCAACAGGACCCTATATCGTTAACCCATCAGGCACCTATCCCGCAACCAGTAATGCATTTCAATTAACATACGCCGGAGGAGGCGCTTCTGCTGGAGATTTAGCAGATTTCCCTTGCGATATTACCTTTAGCAAATACAGTTCTGATGGTTCTACGCTTTTGTATGCAACTTATTTAGGCGGTAGCAACAATGAAGTACCTAATAGTTTGGTAATAGACGACAGTTCCAACCTTTTGGTTTTAGGGAATACATTCTCCTCCAATTTCCCCGTGAGTAGCGCTGCATATGACCAAACAGCCAATGGCAATACAGATTTTATTGTAAGCAAATTTAATAAAAATGGACAACTCATTGCCTCCACCTATTTGGGTGGCAGTGCCAACGATGCCCTCAACTATAACCTAATAACCAATTATTTTTATGGCGATGGGTTCCGGGGAGATATTACCACCGATAGCATTGGAAATATTTATGCAACCGGTGTGAGCCAATCCTCTAATTTTCCTACCACAGCAGGCTGTCTCCAAAACACTTTAAAAGGCTTTCAAGATGGTGTAGTTTTTTGTTTGAACCCAAGCCTAAGTAACCTTAAATGGAGCACCTATATTGGTGGCGATAGCATTGACGCCATCTATAGCATTGACCTAAGCAAAAGTAAGGGCATTTATTTGTCGGGCGGAACCCAAAGCCCTAATTTCCCTGGAACTACCGGACATTTCCAAGCCAGTTATGGTGGTGGTCAAGCCGACGGGATCATTTGCAATATTGATTACAATGGAAAAACCCTATTAAACGCTACTTATTTTGGCACCAACTCATACGACCAAATATTTTCATTAGACCTTGACAAGGATAATTTGGTTTATGTGGTAGGACAAAGCCTTGGGAATATTCCTATTTCACCCGGCGTATACAATAACCCAAAAGCCCACCAATTCTTAGCCTGCTTTAATGCAAACCTAAACACAAAAGTTTGGTCAACGGTGTTTGGTTCGGCCCGACCCAACATAGACCTAACCATAAACGCCTTTTTGGTTGATGAATGTAAACGTATCTATATAAGTTCATGGGGAGGCAAAGATGCCCAACAATTTAATAGTTCAACCAGTGGCTTAACTGTTACGGAAGATGCCTTTCAAAGTTCCACAGATGGCAGTGATTTCTATTTAATGCTCTTAAATAAAAATGCCTCAAGCCTCTTGTATGCAACCTATATTGGTGGCGACGACCCCAATAATTCTGGCGATCATGTGGATGGAGGAACCAGTAGGTTTGATAAGCAAGGCATTGTTTACCAAAGTATGTGTGCCAGTTGCCCTAACAACCTTCCAGCATCACCCCTCAGTGATTTAAAAACAACCGCTAACTCCTTCTCTCCTAAAAACCAAAGCCCACGTTGCAGCAATGCCGCCCTCAAATTTGATTTTAGGGTAAACAACGCCAATTTTGTTTGGGAGGTAGATACCTGTGCCTCTATTTTTTCTTTTAAAAATAAAACCCAAAACGCCTCTAATTTCTTTTGGACCTTTCCCAATGGAGATACCAGCTACCAAGAAAATCCTAAGAAATTTATTGCCTCCAAATACTATGGCGATTCTATTCGTCTCATTGTAGAATTTGGCACCAATTGCGCCGATACGGCCTATGGTACCGTAAGTTTACCAGATTCATTAGACCACTTAAACATACCAAATGTTTTTACCCCAAACGGAGATGGAAAGAATGATGACTTTAAAATTGAAGGCGTAAGTGGACAGTGCAATGAAACCGAAATATTCATTTATAACCGCTGGGGTCAATTGTATTTTAGCGATAAAGTAAGCTATTTCAGGTGGGATGGGAAAGATGCAAAAGGTCAAGAGGCCCCAGAAGGGGTTTATTATTTCATTCTGCATACCAAGAAACTTAATACCGGTCAAGAAGACGATATCCACGGAACCATCACCCTAATGAGATAAAACCATTAGGCATAAAAAAAGACCCTTGAAAAATTTCAAGGGTCTTTTTTTTATATTTTTAAAAGGCTTATTTACCTTTTTTAGTCATTTCACCTACTCTGTCCATTACACAACGGAAACCAATAGTAGCAGTTGATTGATCTTGGTCTAAGTATCTTCTAGTGCCTGGGCTTAACCAATAAGCTCTATCTGCCCAGCTACCACCTTTATAAACACGTGCAGCATTGTCAATTAATGAAGTTGCACCATACTCATATTTCTGATCGATGTCTGGGTAACCCAACTCATCTTTGTAACCAATATTATCAGACTTTTTGTAGTTTCTACGCTTTGCATTGTCTTCTTCTGTAACATCAACATAAATCATACGACCTAAGCTGTCTTTTTCAGAAATAAATCCATCTGCATCTGCTTTGTATTTTTTGTAGCTGTTACCACGATATGGGTTAAAGCCTGTCATATCTTCCAATGACAACGGACGATATACATCGTTAGTCCACTCACTTACGTTACCAGCCATGTGGTACAAACCAAAGTCGTTAGGCAAAAATTTACCATCTTTAACCAAGGTAGTATACAAAGCTCCGTCGTTTAAGTTACCAGCAATACCAGCACCATCACCACGACCACGGGTATAGTTAGCGTACATTTTACCACGAGTTTTCTCAGTATCAGCTCTACGTAAAGTTAAGCCGTTCCATGGGTAAATACGTTTGATATCAATGTTTTCATTGAAACCTGCCGATTTGTATGCACCTGCAGCATATTCCCACTCAGATTCTGTTGGTAGGCGGTAGCTTGGCAACAAGATACCATCTTCCAT
>CANFSD010000120.1 GCA_947449515.1 Bacteroidota bacterium | reverse complement strand
TCTATTGTTTTTATTAACGGTGGTTTTGGTATCCTGTTCTCATTACAGTGAGTTAACCAAAAATCCTCAGGAAAGTACTTCGAAAGGTAGAAGTCATGAGGCGGGAAAAAATTGCGGATCTTGTCATAACAACAGCAATCCAAGTGGCGAATCTCCGGGTGCTGATAAATGGTGGACCGTTTCTGGAACCATTTTTTCAACTTATACAAGCGGACAAACAAATGCAATTATTGAATTGTGGGAGTTGCCAAATAAGCAAGGTAAGTTAATGAAGCGTTTGGTAACCGATGCGCGCGGAAATTTTTATACCAATCAAATCTTGAATTTTAATGGAGGCTGTTATGTTTCTGTAACGGTAGGAAATACTACTAAATATATGTCGCCAAGCTATAACGGTGGCAGCTGTAATAGTTGCCATGGCGTAAGTTCTGCTCAAGTAATTGTAAATTAAATATTGTTTGCTCATGTTAAAAAAAATCACGGGGTTATTATTAGTTAGTATTAGCCTTACGGCTTGCTACAAAGACACTGAAGAAGAATTGTATCCAAACAGTTTTGTAAAGGATAACAATATATACACTTTTGCTGCAGATGTTAAACCTATTATTGATACAAAATGTGCCAGTGCGGGTTGTCATATCAGTGGAGCACAGTCGCCAGACTTATCATCTTATGCTATGGTAAAAGCAAATATTGTAAGGGTTGAGGCAAGAGCAGTAACGCTTAAAACCATGCCTGTTAGCGGTGCTTTAAGTGTGTTGGAAATAAATAAATTAAAAAATTGGATCGACGCAGGTGCATTAAATAATTAAGGTCATGAAAAAACTACTTACACTCCTATTATGCATTTCGTTTTTTCAAAGTGCAAAAGCGCAAGACGATTTGTTGAACATGTTGGATAATGAAAATCCAACCAAGCCTGTACCTGTTTTTGCTACATTTAAGGCTACCAGATTAATTACAGGTCAGAGTATTGAGCATATTGGTGCAAAGCATTTAAATTTTGTGATTCTACATAGATTTGGTTCTGTAAATGATGGCGCATATACTTTGTACGGATTGGACCAAGCCAATATGCGTTTGGTGTTTGATTATGGTATTACCGATAGAATTCAATTGGGTTTTGCCCGCACCACCACAGGGAAAACTTGTGATGGTAATTTGAAAATTAAAATTCTTCGCCAGAGTAAAGGCAAAGGAGGGATGCCAATAAGTTTAGGATATTATGCTAATATGGCAATTAATGGAGAGCATTGGGCCGATCCAACACGTAATAATTATTTTACTTCACGCATGAGTTATTTCCATCAATTAACCATTGCGAGAAAGTTTGGTGATCGATTAAGTTTGCAAATTGCACCTTGTTTGGTGCATCAAAATTTGGTTCGCCTTAAAAACGATCCTAATACAACTTTTGCCGTGGGTGTGGGTGGAAGTATCAAATTGAATAGAAGTTTTAGGTTTAATTTTGAAGCCTATCCTCGTATTACTGGTCGTGATTTAAAATCTGCGGCAGGTACTTCCTACTATGATTATTTGGCCTTGGGTTTTGATATAGAAACAGGTGGTCACGTATTTCAATTGATGTTTTGCAATGGTTTAGGGATGTTAGAGCAACAGATGGTTCGCAATACAGATACCCGTTGGCAGGATATGGGAATTAGATTGGGCTTTAATATTAGTAGGGCTTTTTCGTTTGATCATAGCAATACAAAAAAGGGAAGTTAATAGAGTCACTTCCTTTGGCACAATAGTTGACTTATTAAATTTATAAATAAAACAAGCATGAAAAAGATATTAATTGTGGCGCTTTTTACATTGATTAGCGCCGTGTCTGTTAAGGCACAACTTTATTCAACCTCAAAAGGTGTGGTAAGTTTTTTCTCTAAAACATCTATGGAAGATATAGATGCAAAATGTAGTTCAGTTTTATGTGTAATGAATATCAATACAAGAGAATTGGCATTTAGTATTGTGAATACCGAATTTAAGTTTCAGAATAAATTAATGGAAGAGCATTTCAATGAAAAGTATGTTGAAAGTGAAAAGTATCCTAAAAGTTTCTTTAAAGGTAAAATCAATGAAAATGTTGATTTGACTAAGGATGGTGAGTATAAAGTAACCGTAACAGGTAAACTAAATATTCATGGCGTAGAAGTGGAAAGAACAATAAATGGTGTTGTCATTGTGAAGGATGGAACGGTAAGTTTAAAATCAACTTTTGCCGTAAAAAATGTAGACCACAAAATTGAAATTCCTACCATTGTTACTTCTAAGATTGCAGAATCAATTGATGTAACCGTTGATGTAGTTTTGATGCCAAAGAAATAATTCAATTCAAATAAATAAAAAAAGCCGTGCTATTTAGCGCGGCTTTTTTTATGCAATCAATTCAAAATAATTTTATTTATTCTGCTTCACCTGGTTTGCTTTTAAATATTTCGCCACCATTTGATTTGTTTCTGATTAAGCCCTCAATTTCTTGGCTTAATTCTGGATTGTCTGTTAATAATTGCTTAACGGCATCTCTTCCTTGACCTAATTTGGTTTCGTTATAACTGAACCAAGAACCAGATTTCTTAATGATTTCTAAGTCTACGCCTAAGTCAATGATTTCACCTAATTTAGAAATACCTTCTCCATAAATGATATCAAATTCAACCGTTCTGAAAGGCGGAGCAACTTTATTTTTAGCTACCTTAACCTTGGTGCGGTTTCCAACTATATCCAAACCATCTTTAATTTGGCCGATTCTTCTGATATCTAAACGAACAGATGAGTAAAACTTAAGTGCGTTACCACCGGTAGTAGTTTCAGGGCTACCAAACATTACACCAATTTTATCACGCAATTGGTTAATGAAGATACAAATACAACCTGTTTTATTAATGGTACCTGTTAGTTTTCTTAGGGCTTGACTCATTAAACGCGCTTGTAAGCCCATTTTGCTATCACCCATATCGCCTTCTAATTCTGCCTTAGGAACCAATGCAGCAACAGAGTCAATAACAATAATATCAATTGCGCCAGAACGAATAAGGGCATCTGCAATTTCTAAGGCTTGCTCTCCGTCGTCTGGTTGAGAGATAATTAGGTTTTCTATATCAATACCCAATTTCTCTGCGTAGTTTCTGTCAAAGGCGTGTTCTGCATCAATAAATGCTGCAATTCCACCTTTGCGCTGCGCTTCTGCAATTGCATGCATAGACAAGGTAGTTTTACCAGACGATTCTGGTCCATATATTTCAATAATTCTACCGGTTGGCAATCCACCTATTCCAAGTGCAATATCTAATGACAATGATCCTGTAGACAATGCTTCCACATCTACTACCTTTTGATCACTCATTTTCATTACGGTGCCTTTGCCGTAAGTTTTATCCAATTTATCAATCGTTAATTGGAGGGCTTTCAATTTTTCTTTAACGTCTGTGCTCATATTATGTACTTTTATTTGATTCAAAATTAAGGGTAAGTGCTTGGTTTATTTCGCTTTTGGGGCGAATTGTATCCACAAGTTTTACCATGTGCAATGCAAAGATATATAATTACTTACAAAAAATTGTATTTTTTTTTATCCAAATAGTGTTAATTTAAATAACAAAATAAAAGACCCTATCATTGCTGAGTAGGGTCTTTTTTGCAAATTGGATTGCGGTAGTTAAGCTACTTTCTTTTCTTTCGACCCAACCATGTAGATTTCACCAATCACAATTTCGGTTACGTAGCGTTTTTGGCCATTTTTGTCGACGTAATTTCTTGTTGCGATTTTTCCATCAATACAAATCTCCTTGCCTTTTTCCAGGAACTTTTCAGCAATGTCTGCTTGTTTGCCCCAGGCAATTAAACTGTGCCACATTGTTTCACTTACCTTTTGACCGTTTGCATCGATAAAGGTTTCGTTGGTTGCAAGAGAAAAGCTTGCTACTTTTTTTCCAGAGGTAGTTGTGCGTGTTTCTGGATTCTGTCCCAAATGGCCAATAAGCCTCACGCTGTTTCTTAGGTTTGACATTTTTTTTAAATAATTAATAATGAATAATAATTTTCGCCCGGCCAGGCATGCTTTAAGACGCTTTCTTTTTTTGCGTTTAAAAGCACTTCAAAAATGAGTCATTCTAAATGGTTAGTCGGAAAGTAATCGGAAATAAACGGTTAAAATCGGAACATAAAAAAAGCCCAAGCTGCTTGGAGCTTGGGCTTTTTTTATAATTGTTTATGACCTTATTTGTTAATCACAAATTTGATGGTTTTAGAACCATTGGCACTTTGCAAATTGCAGAAGTAAATGCCGTTTTGTAATTCACGGGTATCAAATGCATAATTGATTTGATTGGTGTTAAAAGTTTTTGAGCTTAATACTCTACCGCTCATATCAATTAAGCTTGCTGTTAGTGGCAATGTGTTAATGCCGCTCACACTTAAGTTTAATTGATCCTTAGCTGGGTTTGGATAAACATTGGTTAAAGCAAATGTTAAATCGTTTTCGTTCATACCAACTGGGCTGTAAACTATTACTGTACGTGTAACAGAATCTTTGTTTCCAGCTAAGTCGCTCACTTTATACGTAATTAAATAAGTACCAACTTTAGTGTTGTCAATACCACTGGTTCTAACAACGTTTGCAGTGATGTTACCATCTTTGTTATCGTTAGCGCTAAAGCCAGGCTCAACATAAGTTGTGTTTATTTTTAATGAATCAGGATTTTTACCTGTTAAAGTAATTACTGGTTTTTCAGTATCAGGTGCACCAGAGAAATCTAAATCATTGCTATCTCTTGGTTCAAGTTTCCAATTGCTAAAAGATAAGATAAAGATACCTTGCGCTTTTTTCATTAATTGACCAGCAACTAAATTGTTGTTAAAGTTATCCGGTAATTTGGTGCTAATATCATCAATACGTAAACCGGTAGTTTTTGTATTGTTTGTATTTACTAAGAATTCTCCAAAGTTTGAAGGAGCATCTGCATTAACATTTACAACATAAACGCTATCGTATTTCATTAACATGCCTTCGTAGCCGCATAATTCTGGGCGACGCGCTGCACTTGCTGAAATAGCCGCAACAGTATCAATGTTTATTGAAGTAAAGGCAGGCAAGGCGTTGCCACTGCTAATTTTTGTTCCAGCAACGTTATTTAAACAAGTGTTGCCAAAAGTTTCAACAACTTTAAAAGCAGTTAAAGAAACTGAATCACCAACTTTCCAAGTTGTAGTAGCATCACCGATTGCACGGTTAATGATTATTGCACTGTTTAAACCAGTACCATTTTGAACAGTTAAAATATTGGTGGTTCCCTGTGTCATTGCAGTTGCAGTAACAATACCTCTTATATCTACTCCAGATAAACTGTCGTTATGCCAGATAGTTTGGTTATTAGGATATGGGCTAAATTGTAAATCTTGAATACTTTTAACACCAGCATCTGTTACTTTATAAGCATTTAATGTTCCAAAAGCATCAGGTGAACTTGTAAAGAAACCATTGATGTCTATTGGGCGCACAAAATATTTAACAATAGAACCATCTGCTTTTTTAGGAATGAAACCATACCAAAGTGTGGTATCATTTGGTGCTTGGTTGCGGGTTAATAGGATTGAATCAAATACGGTATTTGCATAACCTAATGTG
>CANFSD010000119.1 GCA_947449515.1 Bacteroidota bacterium | reverse complement strand
GGGCCTTTTGCTAAATTAATTTTTTCTGATTGCCCAGCAAGATTTACCAATTCAATTTGGCTTAATTGGGTATTGTTCTTTATTAGGAAAAAACTCAAAAAAATGAGGAGGCTGCGCATAGAAACAAAAATAGGTTTGTTGCTGCATTTATGCTAATGCCAAGGCCAAAGTTACCAAATCTAATTGCTGCTTATCTCTCGCCTATACAATACTTTGTCTTTACATTCATGCACAATTATTTTGCTTGGATCTATTTTTATGGGCCTTGTTTTTAAGGCAAATAAGATAAAGATTGAAACAACAGGCACAAAGAATCCAATGATGGCCCAGGTCCAATACCTATAACCTTTGGTTCGAGCCAAATAGCCCAATACTGGCGGGTAAATAAGCTGCATAATTAAAAATTCTATCATCCAATTGGGCATAAAAAAAGGAGCCGAAACATTTGCTTCGACTCCTTTTTGTTTGAATTAATTATTTATTGATATCAAATGTATTCATAAAGGCAGTTGTAAAATTACCTTTTTTGAAATCCTCATTTTGCATCAATTTTACTTGAAGTGGAATGGTTGTTTTTAAACCTGGTCCTTCAATTATAAATTCACCTAAGGCTCTTTCCATTTTAATAATTGCTTCTTCACGTGTTTGCGCAGTAACAATCATTTTAGCAATCATACTGTCATAATTACTTGGAATGGTATAACCGGCATAGATATGCGTATCAACCCTTACGCCGTGGCCACCTGGTTTGTGCAAGTAGTCAATTCTACCTGGGGTAGGACGGAAATTATTGTAAGGATCTTCTGCATTGATGCGCACTTCAATGGAGTGACGAGAAGGATAATAATTTCTACCACTAATTGGAACACCCGCTGCAATTAAAATTTGTTCTTTTACCAAATCAAAATTAATTACTTCTTCGGTTACTGGATGCTCAACTTGAATACGGGTATTCATTTCCATGAAATAGAAATTTCTATGCTTGTCAACCAAGAATTCAATGGTACCTAATCCTTCATATCCAATGGCTGAGGCACCTGCAACAGCGGCATTTCCCATTGCCTCACGCAATTCATCCGTCATAAATGGAGAAGGACTTTCCTCCACCAATTTTTGGTGTCTACGTTGGATCGAGCAATCTCTCTCAGAAAGGTGGCAAACTTTACCGTATTGGTCGCCTGCTAATTGTATTTCAATGTGGCGAGGCTCTTCTACATATTTTTCCATGTAGATACCATCGTTCCCGAAAGCGGCTGCAGATTCTTGTTTGGCGCTGTCCCAGTTTTTTTCAAACTCTTCTTCGTTCCAAATAATGCGCATTCCTCTTCCTCCGCCACCTGCTGTTGCTTTTATAATTACAGGGTAGCCAATATCCTTAGCTAATCTAATGCCTTCTTCAGGACCACTAATTAAGCCATCTGAACCAGGAACTACAGGAACACCTGCTTTTCTCATGGTATCTTTTGCATTGGCTTTATCTCCCATTGAGTTAATCATCTCTGGGCTAGCACCAATAAATTTAATACCATGATCGCGGCAAACTTGCGAGAATTTAGCATTCTCTGAAAGGAAGCCATAACCAGGATGTATAGCGTCTGCATTGGTAATTTCTGCAGCAGCAATTATATTAGGAATACTTAAATAAGATTGCGCCGATGGGGGAGGACCAATACAAACCGCTTCGTCGGCAAAACGAACATGGAGGCTATCACGATCGGCTGTAGAGTATACCGCCACCGTTTTAATTCCCATTTCACGTGCTGTACGGATAATCCTTAATGCAATTTCTCCTCTATTGGCAATGAGTATTTTTTTGAACATTTGAAGTTTAAATTTATGAAAGCAATTGAATTTGAAATGAATTTACCGAGGGTAAATTATTTAGGTTCAACCAAGAACAATGGTTGGTCGTATTCAATAGGAGAGGCGTTCTCTACCAATATTTTCACAATTCTACCAGAAACCTCTGATTCAATTTCATTGAACAATTTCATGGCTTCAACAATACACAAAACTTGACCAACTTTTATTTCATCACCTACTTGAACAAAGGCAGCTTTGTCTGGAGATGGTGATTTATAATAGGTGCCAATCATTGGCGATTTTATGGTAATAAAATTACCCGCAACTGTTTCAGTTTTTGCAGCTGGAGCCTCTAATCTTTCAGTTGCAGCGGGAGCTGCTACTTGAACTGGTGCTGGCGCATAAGCTTGTGGTGCTTGCATTACAACAGTTTTTTCCTCGTGCTTTTTGATGGCAATTTTGAAGTCGCCTTTTGTAATATCTACTTCAGAAACTCCTGAGTCAGAAACCAATTTAATCAGTTCTTTTATTTCTTTTAATTCCATAATATTCGTATTAATAAGTCAAAATTATCTAAAAAATTGAAACGGCAAACTCTTTTGGAAATTTTGCCAAAATTACTTTTCAGCAGGGGTATCGTAAGCCCACTTTAAATAGATGGCGCCCCATGTAAATCCGCCACCAAAAGCGGCCAATACAAGGTTATCGCCTTTTTTTAATTTGCTTTCCCATTCCCACAAACAAAGCGGTAAGGTTCCATTGGTGGTATTTCCGTACCTGTCAATGTTTATCATTACCTTTTCTTTGCTTAAGCCCATTCTATCAGAGGTAGCATCAATAATTCTTAAATTAGCTTGGTGCGGAACCAACCAATTGATATCATCTGCGGTTAAATTGTTTCTTTCCATAATTTGGGCAGAAACATCCGCCATATTGGTAACGGCAAATTTGAATACCGATTTTCCATCTTGAAATACGAAATGCTCTTTCGCATCAACGGTTTCATGTGTAGGTGGTTTTAAGGATCCACCAGCTTTTTGGTGTAAAAAATGACGACCATGGCCATCTGATTTTAATACGGAATCAATGACACCTAAACCTTCGGTATTTGGTTCTAATAGCACTGCGCCGCAGCCATCACCAAAAATAATGCAGGTGTTACGATCTGTGTAATCAATGATAGACGACATTTTATCGCCGCCAACAACCAATACTTTTTTATATTTTCCCGCTTCAATAAAGGTTGCACCAGTTTGCAATGAGAAAAGGAAGCCAGAGCAGGCTGCCATTAGATCATAAGCAAAGGCATTTTTTGCGCCAATTTTATCGGCCAAAATACAAGCTGTTGAAGGGAAAACCATATCGGGCGTAACTGTTGCCACGATAATTAAATCAATTTCTTCGGCAGAAATACCGCGTTTTTTCAATAAGCCATTTACTGCTTCAACCGCCATATCTGAGGTAGCCAAACCAGCACCTTTTAATATATGGCGTTCTTTAATTCCAGTTCGGGTGGTGATCCACTCGTCTGAAGTGTCTACCAGCAATTCCAAATCTTTATTGGTTAGCAAATCAGGTGGAACGTATCCATTAATTGCTGTAATAGCTGCAGTAATTTTTGTCATTATTGTGAGGGTGGAACGAGGTTTTGGAAGGCATCATGTATGATTTGAACCAAGTTGGAATCAACCACATCACGTGCCGATAAAATCATGTTTTTGAATGCTTTGGCATTTGAAATACCATGACCAATAATTACAGGAGCATTTACTCCTAAAATTGGCGTACCACCAAAATTCTCGTAGTTAAAACTTTCTAAATAATCGTCAACAATGCCGCGTTTGCGCAATACATAGTGCATAGATTCAAGGGCTTTTAAAACCACGTTTCCTGTGAATCCTTCGCATACTATTACATCAACATTGTCTGAAATAATATCTCTACCTTCTACATTACCAATAAAATGGAAATGGTTGGTATCTTCCATCATGTGGTGCGCCGAAATGGTCACCAAATTTCCCTTTTCTTTCTCTTCACCGATACTTAATAAACCAACTTTTGGGTCGGGCATTTTGTATACATGTTGTAAAAGAAGCGAACCTAAAATTCCGAATTGGTAGAGTACATCTGGTTTGCAATCTGCATTGGCACCAACATCTAGGATCAAACCAACACCACCTTTTGCCTTAGGCACCATGGCGGTAATACAAGGTCTGATTACTCCTTCGATTGGTTTTACAGAAAACATGGCACCAACAAGCATGGCTCCGGTATTACCTGCGCTCACAAAGGCATCAATTTTTTTATGGGCTAAAAGACCAAATCCAACAGAAATACTTGAGTCTTTCTTTTGAGATATGGCTTTTGTTGGATGTTCACCCATCCCAATTACTTCGGTGGTATGAACAATTTCAAAATCATCAGGGTTAGCACCTTCGTTTTGAAGGTGGTGTAATGCCTGATCTTTGTCGCCTATTAAAACAATTTTAGCTTTGTCGCCAAGTTCCTTTTGGGCAACAACTGCACCTGCAATTGCTTCCTTGGGAGCAAAATCGCCCCCCATGATGTCAAAACCTATTTTCATTAAAACGGAATTTCAGCGGGAAATAAAAACCAATTAGATATCTTTTTGCATATCTGGAAAGGCCAATTTGCCTTTGTAGTAACCATTTGCAGTTACGCGGTGACGCAAGTGCGTTTCGCCTGAAGTTGCATCAACAGAAGTAGTTGGATTAGCACCTTTGTAATGCGTTCTGCGCTTATCGCGTCTTGAGTTTGAGATTTTACGTTTTGGATTTGGCATTTTATATGTCTCCTTATTTATTGTTTAGTTAAGCAAATCTTTTAATTTATTCCAACGTGGGTCATTGTCTTTTGGAGAATTGTCTTCGCCATCTTCCATTTCATCCTCGTCTTCATCAAATTCTTCTACATGGTTTAACCTGTCTAAAACCTCTTCGTTGCAAGGTTTTGGGTCGTCTAAACCATCACAGTTCTTTTTGGGTGGAAGCGCTAATAATAGGCTTTCATACAAATACTGCTTTAAATCGAAATCAATTTCTGTGCGTGCAATGTAAATAATCTCACTGTCATCAAAATTATTTGCCTCGCTGAGTTTAATAAGTAAGCCAAATTTTTGATGAATTGGCAAATCTATATCCTCTGCACAGGTGTCGCAAGCTATTCTAACTTTTCCTTTAAAGTCAAACTTCAGGTCATACATATGCTCTGATTTTGTTAACTTTAAGTCTACTTCAACCTCGCAAAAATCTATCGGAGCATAGTCAAATTCCGATAAAAACTGCTTGTCTAATGTAAAATCAAACTCATTTTGCCCTGTTACAAGCTTATTGAATTCGATCAAGTATGCTTTCGACCTCGTTCCCATTATAATAGCTCGCAAAGATAGGGTTTGGTGCTAAAAAACTCAATTATTTTTGAAAATTACTTGAAAATCAAGCTACTAAATTGAGTTTGGGGCTCTAAACGGCCCCAATTTGAGTTAAAATGGCCAATTTTATTAAAAGTCAATTCTAAATCGTTCCCTTTTTCCAGGGTTCATTGGAAGTGGGTTTTCGTTAATTTCTTGGAAATTGTTCCTTTGGGCCCAAATATCAACGGCCAAATACAAGGCATTTCGCATAGATTGCTCACTTGCTTCGTTTTTACCGGCCAAATCAAAGGCAGTTCCGTGGTCTGGAGAGGTTCTCACAAATGGCAAGCCAGCCGTAAAGTTAACCCCAGAATCAAAGGCAGCATATTTAAAGGGTACTAAACCTTGGTCGTGGTACATGGCCAAAATACCATCAAATTTTTTATATTGGTTCGAACCGAAAAAGCC
>CANFSD010000118.1 GCA_947449515.1 Bacteroidota bacterium | reverse complement strand
TAAGATGGGACAATAATAAATGAAAGCAATGCAAAAAGGATTTGAACCTTACGCGATAAAACAAAAAAAAGGCGAGTTGCCCCGCCTTAAATGTTTTCACAACGGAATAATCCTTATTGTGATTTGCTTTTCGATTTAGTTCTCAAATGTAAAATATATTTTTTAATATGCAAATGGAAATTTTAAATTCATTTTAATTATATAACTCCAACCCTAATCAATAACAACTATGGCTTCAAAAACAATTTTAGGTTTAGACCTAGGTACTAATTCCATTGGATGGGCTTTAGTAAAGCAAGATTTCGAACAAAAAAGTGGTGAAATTTTAGGAATGGGGACGCGCATAATTCCTATGAGTCAGGAAATTATTGGGAAATTTGCAGAGGGTAGTAAAATTTCACAAACGGCCGAAAGGACCGGTTACAGAGGTGTTCGCAGACTAACCGAACGACATTTATTAAGAAGAGAACGCCTACATAGAGTTTTAAATGTATTAGGTTTTTTACCAAAACACTTTGCAGATCAAATTGACTTTGATAAAAGGCTAGGCCAGTTTTTACCTGGTCTTGAACCTAAATTGGTATACCATAATAATAAATTTATTTTTAAATCATCCTTTTTAGAAATGATGGAAGATTTTAGCAAAACGCAACCCTCATTATTAAAAAACGAAAGTGGTGAATCTAAATTACTACCCTATGATTGGACAATTTTTTATTTAAGAAAAAAGGCCTTAACCCAAAAAATTGAGAAGGAAGAATTGGCTTGGTTATTATTAAATTTTAACCAAAAAAGGGGCTATTACCAGTTAAGGGGTGAGGAAGAGGAAGAAAATCCTAATAAGTTGGTAGAGTACCATTCCCTTAAAATTGTTGAAGTAAAAGAAGATGAAGCTCAAAAAGGGAAGGCGGAAATTTGGTATTCTTTGATTCTTGAAAATGGCTGGATATACAGAAGGTCAAGCAAAACACCTTTGTTTGACATGGCGGGAAAAACCCGCGATTTTATTGTAACTACAGATATTAATGATGATGGAAGCATTAAAGTTGATAGCGAAGGCAAGGAGAAAAGAAGTTTTAGAGCACCCAAAGATGATGATTGGACACTAATGAAGAAAAAGACTGAAGCCGATATAGCAAAGTCTAAAAAAACTGTTGGTACTTATATTTATGAAAATTTATTATTAGATCCTAAACAAAAAATAAAGGGTAAACTAATAAAAACGATAGAAAGGCATTTTTATAAAAGTGAATTAAAACTGATATTAGAGACTCAACAAAAATTCCATAGTGAATTAGGAAATGAAGGGCTTTTAGCTGATTGTGTGAGAGAATTGTATCGTCATAATGAATCACACCAGAACACATTATTAGCAAAGGATTTTACCCATTTATTCTTAAATGATATCATTTTTTACCAAAGGCCATTAAAAAGTCAAAAGTCATCAATAACAAACTGCGCTTTTGAGCAAAGGGTTTTTAAACTGGCAGATGGAACAAAAAAAATTGAACCTTTAAAGGCAATACCTAAATCTAACCCACTATATCAAGAATTTAGAATATGGCAATGGATCTACAATTTGAGTATCCATTTGCGTGATGACGATTCAAATGTTTCTCATTTATTTTTAAATTTAGTTGGAGATTTTGAAAATTTATTTGAATTTTTAAATGATAGAAAAGAGGTTACACAAGATGCCTTATTGAAATTTTTCATTGGCAAAAATGGTTTAAAAGGAAAAGAGCTAACTAAAGAGGTTGCTAAATATAGGTGGAATTTTATAGATGATAAAGAAAAAAAATATCCATGCAATGAAACCAGAGCTGTTATTAACTCTCGATTAGCAAAGGTTAAAGGCATTAATGAAGACTTTCTTAATCCTGAAATTGAGTATGCGTTATGGCATATTATTTATTCGGTTACGGATAAACATGAATATGAGAAAGCACTCCTAAGCTTTGCTAAAAAACATCAATTAGATGAAGAAAGCTTTAAGGATAATTTTAAAAAAATGCCACCCTTTAATGCAGATTATGGCTCATATTCATCTAAAGCTATTAAGAAATTATTAGCATTAATGCGCATAGGTAAATATTGGTCATGGGAAGCCATTTCTCCAAAAGCACAGGAAAGAATTAATAAGATAATAACGGGTGAGTTTGATGAAAATATTAAAGATCGCGTAAGGGAGAAGGCAATAAATTTAATTGATAATGATCATTTTCAAGGTTTGCAACTATGGCTAGCAAGTTATATTGTTTATGGACGCCATTCCGAATCTAGTGGACAAGGGCAATGGAAAAACGTAACAGATTTGGAACAATACCTGCAAGAATTTAGACAGCATTCACTAAAAAACCCAATTGTTGAGCAAGTAATTACAGAAACATTAAGAGTTGTAAAAGACATTTGGCAAAATGAGGAATTTGGGAAAGGTGCAGTTTCTTATTTTGACGAAATTCATATTGAACTTGGCAGAGAAATGAAAAACACCGCTGAGGATCGCAAGCGTTTAACAAAAATTGGCACAGATAATGAAAATACAAACTTGCGCATTAAAGCCTTATTGGTTGAATTGCAAAAGGATAGTAATATTGAAAATGTGCGACCCTATTCACCTAGTCAACAGGAAATTTTAAAGATTTATGAAGATGGCGTTTTGAGCAGTGAATTTGAAATTCCTGAAGATATTGCCAAAATAAGCGTAAGTGCACAGCCTTCAGGTGCAGACCTTCTAAAGTACAAATTATGGTTAGCTCAAAGGTACCGCTCTCCCTACACTGGCAAAACAATTCCGCTAGCCAAATTATTTACAAGCGCATATGAAATTGAGCATATAATACCACAAAGCCGCTATTTTGATGATAGCTTTAGCAATAAAGTGATCTGCGAATCTGCAGTTAATAAACTAAAAGATAGTCAAATAGGATTAGAGTTTATTAAAAATCACCATGGAGAAATTGTTTCGTTGGGCTTTGGTGAAAACGTTAAGGTTTTTGAGGTAGACGAATATGAGTCTTTTGTTAAAGAACAATATGCAAAAGGCTCAAGCAGGGCAAAACGAAATAAACTATTAATGGAAGAGGTGCCTGAAAAAATGGTAGAAAGGCAATTAAATGACACCCGATATATTAGTAAGTTTATCAGCTCAATACTTTCAAATATTGTTCGTTCAAACACCAATGACGATGGTGTAAATTCAAAAAACATTTTACCAGGTAATGGAAAAGTTACAGGGATACTTAAGCAGGATTGGGGCTTAAATGATGTTTGGAATGACTTAATTTTGCCGCGTTTTGAAAGGATGAACCAAATAAAACAAACAACCGCCTTTACCACTTACAATCAAAATCACCAGAAATTTTTACCAACCGTTCCATTAGAGTTTTCTAAAGGATTTCAGAAAAAAAGAATTGACCACAGACACCATGCCCTTGACGCGCTAATAATTGCATGTTTAACAAGGAATCATATAAATTATCTAAATAACCAAAACGCGATTGAAAAAGGCAAAAGTAAATCGGAGAAAGAAAAATCAAGAATTGATTTAAAACATTTGTTATGTGATAAAACGAAACCTGATGCAAACGGTAATTACCAATGGGTTTTCAAAAAGCCATGGGCGAACTATACACAAGATGCTAGGTTAAATTTGGAAGGTATAATTGTAAGTTTTAAACAAAACCAAAGAGTAATTAATAAGACTTTAAATAAATACGAATCTTATAAGGACGAAAATGGCAATTTACGCATAGGAAAGGATGGTAAATTACACAAAGAATATATCAAACAGACACAAGGAATAAATTGGGCAATTAGAAAGCCCATGCATCAAGAAACTGTAGCAGGTGCAATAGTATTGAGCAGTGAGAAAACAGTAAATTTTAAATTTGCGCTCGAATCTCCAGAATTAATAATTGATCGGTCACTTCGAAAAAAGGTTAAACAATTAATAAAAGAAGGATTAAACAATACCGAAATTTATTCATTTTTTAAAAAATTAGAGTTCCAGTGGAAAGAAAAGGATATTTCAAAAGTATTGATTAGGGTATGGGAAAAGGATGCCGAAGGATTAGGATTAAATGCAGCTAGCAGAGTAAGTTTAGATGACAGCTTTGACCAAAAGAAAATATTAACAATTACAGACACGGGTATTCAAAAAATATTGTTGAAGCACCTAGCAAATTATGAAGGCAAACTGGATAGTTTTGGAAAAGCAATTGAGCCCCATTTGTTGGCTTTTTCGGCTGAAGGAATTGAAGCGCTGAATAAAAATATTGCAAATTTAAATGATGGGAAATACCACCAACCAATTAAAAAAGTTAGAACTTTTGAGCCCTTAGGTAATAAATTTAGGGTTGGGAATAGCGGGAATAAAAAAGATAAATATGTAATTGCTGCCAAGGGAACCAATCTGTTTTTTGCGGTTTATTGGGACGAAGAAAAAAAGAAAAGAGTATTTGACACCATACCTCTAAACGAGGTAATTGAACATCAAAAATGGCGTGCTGGTTTAACTGATATTGAAAAACAAAAAATGCCAATGGTTCCCATTAAACCAACTCTTGGCACTTATTTGTTTTGCCTTTCTCCAAATGATTTAGTTTATGTGCCAGAAGAAACAAATGTTGATAAACTTGAACCTATGGCTATTTATAAAGTAGTTAGTTTTTCTGGGAATCAATGCTTCTTTTTACGAAATGACATTGCAACTTCAATAATAAATGCAGAAGAATTTTCCGTAAAAAATAAACTTGAAAGAAATTTTGAAGGTAAAATGATAAAAGAAACTTGCCAAAAAGTAAATCTAAATCGTTTAGGGCAATTTTAAAACTAAAATAGCTTTCAGATTTAGTTCTTTCTATCTTGCAACAACAGTTGGACTTCTATCTACCAAATAGGTAGCAGAGTTGTGATTTGCTTTCAGATTTAGTTCTTTCTATCTTGCAACAACAGTTTAGATTATTTGGCTCAATCGTAAAATCGTGTTGTGATTTGCTTTCAGATTTAGTTCTTTCTATCTTGCAACAACAGTTAACCTCAATGAGTTGGTTACTTCTTGTATGTTGTGATTTGCTTTCAGATTTAGTTCTTTCTATCTTGCAACAAAAGTTGCTTAATTGCATCAATAAAATCTTTGTTAGTTGTGATTTGCTTTCAGATTTAGTTCTTTCTATCTTGCAACAACAGTAATCCTTAGAGAGCGTTTATTATCCTCTTCGTTGTGATTTGCTTTCAGATTTAGTTCTTTCTATCTTGCAACAACAGTTCTTCATTCTGGAGACAATAGCGCAAATACGTTGTGATTTGCTTTCAGATTTAGTTCTTTCTATCTTGCAACAACAGTGTTTGCATTTAATCAAGGACTTTGAAGGGTGTTGTGATTTGCTTTCAGATTTAGTTCTTTCTATCTTGCAACAACAGTAAAAGCCGCATAGTGCCTTTCTCAATAATTGTTGTGATTTGCTTTCAGATTTAGTTCTTTCTATCTTGCAACAACAGTCTTACCAAAAAAGGCCCGCTTGGCTTGTGTGTTGTGATTTGCTTTCAGATTTAGTTCTTTCTATCTTGCAACAACAGTTTTAGACTCAACTTTAAGGGCGGTTACTGAGTTGTGATTTGCTTTCAGATTTAGTTCTTTCTATCTTGCAACAACAGT
>CANFSD010000117.1 GCA_947449515.1 Bacteroidota bacterium | reverse complement strand
TGGATTTGTGCAAACGGGTTCATTGCCAAAATGGAAATACACGCGTGTAGGTAATTATAAACTGCGCATGATTGCCATAGATAGCCTCGGTTGCCGAGATACCTTTAGCTTTTCAACGCCTGTAAAAGTAGTAGATGTAGACGCCCGTATCAAAGCAATGCAGCCAAGGTATTTGTGCGCCCCACAGGTTTTATCATTCACAGATTTGTCTGCTTACATAGATTCAAGTAGCCTTTACAACCAAGCACCTTATGATACCCTTCGCTATTGGACATGGGATTTTGGCGATAACAAAATAAAAAGTTTGTTGCAAAATCCTGTGCATGATTTTACCGCAAACGGAACCTACCTAGTTAAGTTGATTGCCCAAACCAGCAAGGGTTGCATAGATTCTGCCACCGTACCAATTTGGATTGATGGTCCGCGTCCTAAATTTAATATTGTTTCAGATACTGTAGGTTGTGCTCCGTTTTTATTGAACTTAAAAAATACTACCGGCTATCCATTGGTGAATTGGATTTGGTATTTCCGCGACCAAAACAATGCAACGGCCAGCACCCAATTAGATACCAATGTTACCCATGTGTATACCAAAGGTGGTGTCTATAAAATTTATTTGGTAGGAGAGGATACCATTTTTAATCCTATGTCTGGCCAATACAAAACCTGCATTTCGGTATTTCCAGATTCAATGAATGTCAATTCTCCGGTTCGAACCATCCGTGTAATTGACCCAATTCGCGCAGGCCTTACCGCGCCAGATACAGTTTGTATTGGTATTCCATTTAGTATGTCGGCACATCCAGAAAAATTGGTGCCAGGCTTTGCTTGGTATTTTGGCGATACCAGTAAAATAAAACAGACATTATATCCCGATACCACTGTAAAATATACCTACAACAATTTGGGTACCTATCGCGTAAAAATGTATCCATTAATGGCAGGTGTTCAATGCACAGATACAGCGGTAAAAGATATTACAGTAGCAACCGTAAAAGCAGATTTTGATATGGATCAATCTGAATTGCCTTTGGTTAAATTTACCAATAAATCAATTGCCGCAACACGCTACGAATGGGATTTTGGTCAACCAAGAAGTGGCTCAAAAAATACCAGCACCCTAGAAAATCCAACACATAGTTTTGTGGGCGATTCTGGTTCATTTGTGGTTTGTTTAAAAGCCTTTAATAACCAAGATTGTTGGGACAGTGTTTGTAAAAGAACTTTGCCTGCAGAAATGCACCTTACTATACCTAATGTATTTACCCCAAACAATGATGGCAACAACGATGCCTATGATATTGATATTTTAGGTTACCAATTGTACAATTTGGTTATATATAACCGCTGGGGTAATAAAGTTTTTGAAAGTGAAAAAGATGGTTTTGGCGTGGATGAAAATAATTGGAATGGGCGCAATTTTAATATTGGTTTAGATTGCCCTGAGGGAGTATATTTCTTTATCTTCAAATACCAAATGAATAACCAAACCACGCCTAAATTGGTGAATGGTACCATTACACTCCTGCGAAATGATTAAGTGAAATGATGAATGATGATTGTTGAATGTTAAATCATCATCGCCCCTTAACTCTTAATTCTTAACTCTTAATTCTTAACTCTTAATTCTTAACTCTTAATTCTTAACTCTTAATTCTTAACTCTTAATTCTTAACTCTTAATTCAAACAATTAAAACGGGTAACCCACTCCAAAATTAAAAATGGTATTTTGCCACAGAAGGGCTGGGTCGTATTTGTTTAAAATATAGCGGCTTCCCATTGGTTTTCTTGGGTCCATTATTGGAAATGAAGCATCTACACGAATAATTAAAAAGTCTAAATTTAATCGGATACCAGCGCCAGTTCCAATGGCCAATTGTTGGTAAAAAGTATTGAGGTGAAAAACCGCATCTCTTCTACCATCATCCTTAATACGCCAAATATTTCCCGCATCCACAAACAAAGCGCCTTCTATAAATTTATTATAAATATTAAAACGTAATTCAATGTTTGCCTCTAAGCGCACATCGCCACTTCTATCTAAGTTACCAATGGTATCATAAGAGCCAGGACCAATAGATCGAGGTAAAAATGCCCTAATACTGTTTGCGCCACCTGTAAAAAATCGTCTGTCAAATGGCACATAATTGGGAGAATTTCCAAAAGGCAATGCCACACCTATTGCTAAACGTCCCGCTAGTCTATCATTTTCATCCAGGTAGCGGTTATAACGCATATCGGCAAAAGTTTTGGCATATTGAAAGTATTGCACGCCAAATAAGGTGTTATTGCCTGAACTATCCTTGGTGCCAATATCAAAAGTTTTACAAGCCAAATCAAGCACAGAACCTGCCAATTCCAATACATCCCATTTAATAAAAGTATAATGTTTACGCCTTATATCGCTTTGGTTATTATAAATAAAACCATACTTCAATGCCGTAATTAAATTATTGCTAAATACACTGTGCAGGTAGGGATCATTGATACTGGTTTGCTCTAATTCTTTGTTGTTGAATTGGGTCCTAATAAAACTCAATTCAAAAGGAGAAAAGTATTGGTTAAAATATTGTTGGTTCTTTTGCCAAGTAAAACCTATGGCATAAACATTTCTTATCCAATTAACATTCTTTTCATAAATGTTAGAAGCAGCCAACATACTCTTGTTAGTAGATTTGGTCCACTTTCTATCCAATCCAGGTAAAAACACCAATTTAGGGAAAATAAGTCGGGCACTTAGGTTCGACTCATAACTGTTAAAAAATGGATTTTTAGGAATATTGGCGCCGCGTTGCGCTTCAATAGAAATTCGATAGGTGAGCTGTAAAATTTCTGCATTGTGAAAAATATTTTTATCAGATAAAGTAATCTGTGATGCCAGTCCGTAGTTCCTGCCTGATGAGCCTGTAACCAAATTAGATTGATCGGAAGTAATAGCTTGCGGCTCTATGGTATAATCGTATTTTTTTGCTGGTTGTAATTTAATAATATACCTAACAGATGGGGTGTCGGTTTTTTCATTGATAGGCATGGCATTCATGTTTACCGACCTAAAAATTTGCAAATCATTTAAGCGGTTAAAAGTAGCATTAGAAATTTCTGCTTTAAATAATTTATTAGGTTCCAACAATACGGCCCTGTCCAATATGTTTGGATTTAAAGGAAATCCGTTGGCATGGTATATAAAGTTTGAAAAATGAAGGCTGTCTTTTATTTGATGTAAACTGTCTGTGTCCTCATTCTCTATCTCTAACAAAATATCCTTAATGGTATAGGTATGGTAACGTTTAAAATCTGCAGGATTATTAATGTTAATGCCTACCAAGGTGTGAAAATCACCCATATTGGTATCTACATCAAAACTCACAAAATCTTTGTTGAATGAAAAATACCCATTGTTTCTTAACTGCTCATTTACCCTGTTTTTTTCTTTCAGTAGGTTTTCAAAATTGAGGGGGTTGCCTAAGCGTATATGGCTAAATTCATTTTGGGTTCGAACCAATGAATCAATAAATTTATCTGCAATATGTTGTTCTATGCGGTAAATATGGTAAGGTGAGCCGGTGCTAACTTTGTAAATAACCACTTTTTTGTGAATTTTACCCACCACTTCGTAGGAAATGCTTGGGTAAAAATACCCTTGTGTTTTCAAGAAACTGCGCATGCCTTTCACAGAAACTTCAATTAAACTGCTATCTAAAATAACGGGCGCTTCTCCCAGTTTTATCTGCAGGTTTCGGCCGATCCAAGAATTTGGAAAACCCATGCCTAGCTTATACATACGCAGCGCAAAACGATTAATTCCTACTAATTTTTTATTGGGTCTTTGTTTGATATAAGCATCTAAATCACTCGAAAATAGGCGGGCTTCTTTTTTCTCTTGAATGGCAATTTGATTTTTATATAAAAAGGCACCTTCTTTTCTTGCAAGTTTTGGTAAATTGCAGGCCTGCATCACACCCAAACCTAGGAGCAAAATTATTAGTGTACGTATGTTTACAAAAGCCGATCTCAAACTGGTTAAATCATTAGGAGAAAAAAATCTCCGACATGCAAATAAGTTATTTGTTGCCGAAGGTAGCAAATCGGTAACGGATTTGTTAGCATCTCCTGTAAAGGTTTCAAAAATTTTTGCCTTACAAGCATGGGTCAATCAGCAAGCTCCGGCCTTATTGCGCATGGCAGAGGTGGAAATAGTATCTGCCAAAGAACTGGAGCAAATGAGCAGCCTTAAAAGTACACGTGAAGTAATAGGACTTTTTCACTTACCCGAAATTCAATTTCAGGTACAGGAAATAAAAGGACTCGTTTTGGCGCTTGATACCATTCAAGACCCCGGAAATTTAGGTACCCTCATCCGTTTGGCAGATTGGTATGGTATTGAACATATTTTGTGTTCGAACCAAACCGTTGATTGCTATAACGCTAAAGTAATTCAGTCAACCATGGGTTCTATTGGCAGGGTAAAATTGCATTATGGCGATTTGGCAGTTTTTATGCAAGAACTTAACATACCCGTTTTTGCTGCCAGTATGGAGGGAACACCCTCGCGTAATTTTAATTTTCCCGAAAACATGATCCTGTTATTGGGCAATGAAGGTGCTGGTATCTCTGAGGCTTTGCGGGCCAGAGTAACCCAAACCATTTCCATAGAAAAACGTGGTCAAGCAGAAAGTTTAAATGTGGCCATGGCAGGTGCCATTTTAATGGATAGGTATTTTGGTCGCTAAGTTTTGATTGGCACGGCGATTGTAATTAAATAGAACCTCCGAACCCAGGGAGGCATACAGCAATACAAAAAAAATGAACGATAGATTGATATTGAGCAATATAATAAACGACGAGGGCGAAAGCTCCGATTTTATTTCCCTTCTAAGTCAAGAGGAGGAAGACCAAATGAACAAGGAAAACTTGCCTGAAAGTCTGCCAATTTTACCGCTTAGAAATACCATTTTGTTTCCGGGAGTGGTAATGCCAATTACCGTTGCAAGAGATAAATCAATCCAATTATTAAAAGAAGCCTACAAAACCCCCGATAAATTAGTAGGCGTAGTTGCCCAACGCTCGGCAGATATTGAAGAGCCTTCCTTGTCAGATTTGTATGAAATAGGAACGGTAGCCTCTATCTTACGCATGATTAAAATGCCTGATGGCAGTACCATGGCGGTTATTCAAGGTAAGCGTCGTTTCAAAATTTCTGAATTGGTGCAACAAGATCCTTATCTCAAAGCACAAATTGTGGCTTTGCCCGAGCCAGATTTTGTGGAAGACGAAGAGTCAAAAGCATTAGCAGAATCAATCAAAGACTTCTCACAGAAAATTATCAATATGTCGCCGCACATGCCTAGCGAAGCGGCTTCGGCAGTGAGTAAAATAAAAAGTCCTACCTTCTTGGTAAACTTTGTTGCCTCTAACTTAAATTCTGAAATTCAAGTGAAGCAGGCTATTTTGGAGGAAATTCCTTACAAAACACGTGCTCAAAAAGTCTTGGAAGCCCTAAAACGTGATTACCAATTTGCGGAAATTAAAGCCCAAATTGAAAGTAAAGTGCGTGGCGATTTAGATAAACAACAACGTGATTTTTTCCTTCAACAGCAAATCAAAGCCATTCAAGAAGAATTGGGTGGCGATTCGCCAGAACGTGATATTGAAAACCTAT
>CANFSD010000116.1 GCA_947449515.1 Bacteroidota bacterium | reverse complement strand
TTTTTTGCCCCTGCCCTTCCTTTAGAAGAAGTATTTGACCCAACTGGCGCGGGCGATACCTTTGCAGGTGGTTTCATTGGTTACCTTGCTAAAACTGGCGATATCAGCTTTGAAAACATGAAAAATGCCATTATTTATGGTTCTGCCATGGCTTCTTTCTGCGTAGAGCGTTTTGGAACCGAGAGAATTATTGATTTGAGCCAAGAAGAATTGGAGCAAAGAATCAATCAGTTTAAAAACTTAGTGCGTTTTAATATTGGTGCCAACTTGGCCAATGGTAACTAAATAAATTCGGTTCGAACCGACACATAAAAAAAGCGCTGCCATTTAGTTGACAGCGCTTTTTTTTTATTGTACGCTAATATTCTTTGTGAAAGAAACTTTGTTTAACCCTTTGTGGTATAAAAGTGTTCTGGTCCAGCTGAGGCCACCATTATTGCTTACCATAATTGGTCCATTCATAGGCCAGCCAAAAACAGAACCTACTGCAATGGCATAATTATCGTCCCAAGCATCTATGCCCAACATAAAGGAGATTCCTTGACCGGTTCTTGGGTCCGACCAATTTTTACCGGCATCGGTGGTTTGAACCAAATGACCTTGATCGAGGGCAGCCCACCAATGATTTGGACCACGCATAATTAAGTGATTGATATCTGCGCCGCCGCCACCACCAGCAAATGGCATAGAATCATTGCGCCAAGTGAGTCCATTGTCTGTACTTACAATATAATGCGAGGTAGTACCATAAATCACATGTGTATTGCCATTAACGGCAGCATTGATCCAAGTATTTCTGTTATAATCATCTGGAGGTGCTATAGAATCCCAAGTGGCACCGCCATCCTTGGTATGTCTGATAATACCGCGCACATCACCAACAAAAGTTTGGCCAACCACATACACTTCATTGGCCGTAACAGCACAAACTCCTTGCATTAAACCATCTGCAAAAAGGTTGTGGTCAAAAACATTCCAAGTATCACCGGCATTGGATGAATGGTAAACCGTTCCTGAATCTCCGCTGATAAAAATTTCGTTTTTACCAATCATAGAAATGCAATATAAATCTGCTTGGGCATTGCCATTTGGCACAGTAACTTGTTGCCAATTTGCGCCACCATCTGTAGATTTAAGCAAGGTATTTTTGCTACCTGTAACCCAAATTAATTGATCGGTAACCGCCCAAACATCTGTTAAATCAACATCTTTGAGGCAGGCTAAACCAGCAGCCTGACGTTGAAAAGTTTGGCCACCATCTGGCGTATACAAAATGGTTCCGTAGCCAGTACTATCTGCAAAACCAACAATCCATGCCGATTTAGATTTAAAGCAAGGCTCAGGCGTTTGAGCAATGGGCTTATCTTTTTTACAAGCCATTACCACAGTGGCAATAACAAAAACCAACAGCAATACGTGCTTTTTAGAAACAACAAACATCTTTATAAAATTAGAAGCGGAACAATGGTGTAGTACCCCAAGGAATTCTTGACAAAACTAATACCAAGGCAATACCAAAAAAGATAAGGGCTCTCTTGTGCTTGTTGGCATCTGCATAAGCTTTCTTAATTTGAATGCTACCAACTTGAATTAATACCACAGCAATAATCATTAACAAAGGATGCTCCAATAATTGCAAACGAAGGTTTGCATCTTTCATGGCTAAACCAAAATTAGCCCTTGCCATTTCTACATTAGGGCTGGTGAACCATAGGATTAAACCCAATAACAATTGCGAATGTGCAGCAGCAACTAGGAAGGTGCTTGCAGTTTTGTCTGACTTGGTATAGGTAAGTCCGCCCGACATACCTTTAAGGGCTTTGAATAAGGCATAAGCCATTGCGGCTAAGAAGAACCAACGCACAAAATTGTGAACGGAAAGTAATAAATCGTACATAATGCTTTTTTATTCAAAACTAATTAATCGCTAAATTATGTCAAGTAATCTTTTTAACACCTAAAACCAATATGAGTAGTTTTTGGCAACAAGTACCCTTTGCACGCCTCCTTCTTCCCTTTGTTATGGGTATTATTTGTGCCGAACACCATTACTTATATGCGCCAAGTAGCCTTATTTTACTAGCTTTTACTATAGTAGCATTGTTTTTATGGGACAAGTTTAACAAAAAAATAATGCGCGACCATTTCTATGGAATACTATTTAGCATGGTGTTTTTTTTCTTGGGATTTTTTTGTTTTTACCTCAAAAATGCCACCAATTGCCTGAATCATTTTTCTGAAAAGAAAACGCCCTATTTATTGGTTCAAATTTTGGAAAAACCACAAAAAAACAATTTAGGTTATAAGTCGGAAGCAATAGTAATTGCAGGGCTAGACAGCCAAATGAGTGCAAAGCCAATAAAAGGAAAATTGCTATTGTACTTCAAAAATTTGCCTCTTGGAACAATTCCAACTTATGGAGAACAAATTGTAATTAAATCTGATTTTCATGATTTTTCTGCACCCAAAAATCCAGGGGCTTTTGACTACAAAAAATACATGGCCCATAAGGGCATTTTTCAGGCGGCCTATTTAACTAATAAAGATTGGTTTACAACAGGCTTGAACAATGGAAATAAGATGATGCAATGGGTTATTTTTTCACAAACATTTATTAGAACATGCCTACAAAACTATTTAGATACGGAAGAGGAAATAGCCATCTCAGAGGCTTTATTATATGGCTACGACAAAGATATTGATGCAATTACTATTGATGCATTTAGCAAGACAGGCACCCTGCATGTATTGGCAGTGAGTGGCATGCATGTAGGGATGATTTTTATGCTCTTGGGTTTGTTTTTAAAACCTTTGGAAAGGAAAAAACAAGGAAAATTATTGGCCGCATTGATACAGCTTTTAGGAATATGGGCCTACTCTCTTTTATGTGGCTTTACACCCTCTATTTTAAGGGCCACGGTAATGTTTAGTTTTGTAATAGTTGGCAAACAAATAAAACGCGGTGGCAATGCCTTTAACAGTTTAGCGGCATCGGCACAATTTCTGTTGTTATTTGACCCAAACATGTTGTTCAATGTAGGCTTTCAATTAAGCTACGCTGCTGTTTTGGGCATATTGGGGTTTTATCCGAACTTGTATTTTCTGTTTACGTTTAAACAAAGAATAAGTGATGAAATTTGGAAAATCATTGCCGTTTCTATTGCCGCTCAAATGCTAACATTACCCATGAGTATTTTTTATTTTCACCAAATGCCCAATTATTTCTTATTGGCAAATTTGCTCATCATACCCCTGAGCAGCTTGATCATTTATTTGGGCATTTTTTTGTTGGCAATTTCGTGGTGGCCTTTGGCTGCCAATTATATTGGCATACTCATTGGCTTCTTAATACATTGCACCAATGCCATTGCCAAATGGATAGCGGAACTCCCCTATTCCTATACAGATGGTTTATTTTGGACACCCCTTGAAATTAGTTGTTTTTACTTTTCACTTATTTGTTTGTTGGTATATTTTAGCAAAAGAGATGTGTTTCAATTAAGAATAGTATTAGGCATCATGCTTCTATTGCAAGCCCAAACATTTTACCTCAACTATACCAGTAGCCAAAACAAAAAATTGCTCATTTACCATTGTAATTCCCATAGCTTGGTTCAATACATAGAACAAAGTAAAGCTTATAATTTTACCGACAGTATAGGCTATTTAGCCAGCAAACACTTTAAGCAAAATATTGCCAATAACATGCTTAAGAATGGCTACCATAGCTACCAAAACATAGCAATTGACAGTAGCAATACCCTCCTTAAAATTGGTTCGAACCGAAACCTTTTATACTGGCAATTGTCCTTGGTACCTATAGGCATGCAATTAGATTATTTACTTGTGGTAGGAAACAAACACCAAGATTTACAGCAAATGTTGGCCAATAATAGGGTGCGGCAAATAATATTAAACCCCAATATGAGCCGAAGAAAAAGAGCCAAAATGCTTGATATTGCCCTTAAAATGAAAATCCCTGTGCATGATATTGCGGAAAGTGGCGCCTTTGAATTATCATTGTAGGTATGAATGATTTGGTAAAGTATGAGGTAAAAGAAAGGGTAGCTTATATTACCCTTAACCGACCCGAAAAAAGAAATGCTTTAAGCTATGATTTTGTGCAAGCAATTCGCAATACTTTTCTTTTTGCAGAAGAAGATGCTACCTGCAAGGTAATTGTTTTACGTGCCAATGGAGATGCCTTTTGTGCTGGAGCAGATTTGGCATCATTACAACAATTACAAAACAATACCTATGAAGAAAATTTAGCAGACAGTAAGCATTTAGCTGCACTGTATTTGCAAATTTACCACTCCAAGAAAATGGTAATTTCTCAGGTGGAAGGTGCGGCATTTGCTGGAGGCTGTGGCTTGGCAACCGTTTGCGATTTTTGCTTTGCTTCAAACACCGCTAAATTTGCTTATACCGAAGTTAAAATTGGTTTTATACCAGCCATTGTAATGGTATTTTTATTACGCCAAGTAGGTGAAAAAGTTGCCCGCCAAATTCTATTAAGTGGCGACACTTTTGATGCCCATAAAGCTTTGCAACACGAACTAATAACGGGCATATTTGACGAACAAATTATTGAGGAAGAGGTTTTTAATTTTGCAATAAAGCTATGTAAACACAGTTCTGCTCAAAGCGCTGCTGCCACTAAGCAAATGCTGGCAAAGGTACCTGAACTTCCGTTAATGGATGCCATTAATTATGCGGCAGAAATGAATGCTAAAACCCGTGCAAGTGAAGATTGCAAAAAAGGCATCAATGCATTTTTACAAAAAGAAAAATTGAGTTGGTAATGCGTTTTTTTGCTTGCTTATTTTTACTATTTGGAGGGCTCAGTCTTAAGGCACAAATTAACCTTACAGAAGGAAAGGTTTTTTTTGATATAAGCTACCAGAATTTAGCTCCCGAAATGAAGCGCAATGAGCACCTGATGCCCCACGACGCTAGCTTTTATTTTAAAGAAAACCACACACGTTTAGAGATGGGTGTGGCAGGCATGGGGAAGAACTCTACTTTGTATGATAGGATAAAAAAAGAAACCACTATTCTACTTTATTTAAAAGGCAAAAAATTTGCATTGGTTCAAACCGACAGCAGCATGAAAGCCTATAGAAACCTATTAATTTCAGATAGCAGCCAAAAGAATTTTAGCATTGAATTAACAGACGAATACAAAATCATTTGTGCACACAAATGCAGAAAAGCCATTGTTAAAAAAATTGAATTGGGAATAACACAAACCAACGAATGCTGGTATACCACGGATATTCCGCCCTACAATACCGAAAATGACCCAATTTTGAAAGGCATCAATGGATTTATGTTAGAGTATAGCATTATGGAGAAAGGAAGCACCATGCACTTAAAGGCAAAAATGATAATGCCAGTACCCCTAGACAATAGCTTGTTTGAAATACCCAGCAGCTATCAAATTGTAAATGAAAAGGAATTGACCTTACTCTTAAGTGTTATGCAGAATCCTTCTGGCGGTCAATAACTATTTTGCTTGTATTGATTTGGTTTAATAAATCAATAAAATCGCTCAAGGAAGCCAGCTTTTTTACATTTACAGGTAAAGTAAGTTCTCCTTGGTTAAACTGCGTTCCGGTTAATACAATTTGACTTTGGGGCCATTTGTTGGCTAAAAAATCTACAAAGCCTTGTTTGTCTATATC
>CANFSD010000115.1 GCA_947449515.1 Bacteroidota bacterium | reverse complement strand
GCCACAAAGTAAAAAGTTGGCACCACTGATAGGGCGTTTTTTGGAGCCAAGCGGCAATCCCCAACCTTCAATTTTTCCATGCAAGGTAGCATTGGCAAAACGGTCTTTTATTTTTGGATTATTGGCAATAGCGCGCAGCATATCTGCCCTGAGGTTTACATTTTTTTTGCTGGCAGAAGCACTCAACATACCTGCGCCCACATTGGCCATGCCATTGGGAAGCGGAAAAATCCAAAAATAACCTGGGAGCAATTCTTCTAAGAAGTGCAATTCAATATAATTTTCTGGATGCAGGTCTTTTACCCCTTGGTAATAAGCCCTAATGCCTGCGCAATAATGGGTATTGTCTTTGGTATTTCCTGCCAATTGTTTTCCTACAATAGACCTATCACCTTCTGCGCCAATGAGCAATTGAATATTTTGGAATTCCAATGGTTCTGATTTTCCATCTTTCACTTGCGTGCAGGATATACTTATGCTGTCTGCATGTTGGGTTATTGTATGGAGAGCGGTACCTTGTAAGATAGTAGCAAATTTTGGATCGAGCAATTGAAATAGGCTGAAATCAAAATCTTTTCTTTTGCTAATAAAGCCTGGTGGGTAGAGCTCTTTTTCTGGATTTTGTTTGAAAGGAATTTCCAATGTTTTACCATTGGGTGCTACAAATTTTAAACCCCAACTCGGCATAAATTGCGCCGGTTTTTGGGCAAAATCTTGTAAGATTTTTTCATCGAGTTGTTTGAGCACATACACTACTTTTCCGCTCAGGGCATCTCCACAAATTTTATCACGCGGGAATACTGCTTTGTCTATGATGGTATGGGCAATACCCGCTTTGCTTAAAAACAAAGAGGTGGCACAACCTGCGGGGCCAGCACCAACAATAACAATAGAATTTTGCGAATTGCTCATATAAAAAAGCCCCGCAAACCTGCAGGGCTTCGAAAATAGGTTTTTAGCTAAATATAATCCTTAATCTAAACGGCAAAATAATCCGCCATTTACAAATCCATTGAATCCATAACCCAATTCTGCAAATAGGCCATATTTACTGCCATATCTGGCACCTAAGAAATCAACTTGAAAAGCGGCTGTCAGGTCTTGGTTTTTTCTACCATTGTCCTGATTTTTTGCCGTTGAAAAGGAAACCCCAAAATCAATACCACTGTAGAGGGTAAGGTTTGGCTTGTCTATAAATTTGTATTGGGTAGAAGCCATTAAGGTATAGTTCACAAAATTGGTGAAATGACTGGTGGCATCTGCATACGTGCTCATTAACTCTACATTTGAGTAGTTAAAATCTGCACCCAATAAAAAGTGCTTACCTTCATGTTTTTTAATGCCAATACGAACCGGTCCTGCTACAGAGTAGGCATAGGTAGGTGTTTCGTTTTTAATACTTGCTACATTGAAGAGTGGGTGTGTGGCATTTCTAACGGCTAATTCTTGAACAGAACCTGTACCAATTCCAATATGGTATTCTGTTTGGCTTTGGGCTTTTACATATTGTCCTAACAAGGCAATGGCAATGAAAAAGAGTACTTTTCTCATAGGTATAAAATTGGCTATTTAATTTATTAATCGGTTCGAACCAAAAAAGAATACGGCTAAAACCCTTTGAATAGGGAGTTTGCCATAATGGTTTTTGTACTTGGCCCTCTTACGAAAGTAAAAGTTTTTTCAATAATTTCAACTGACAATCTGTCAATGGCTTAATTTTTGGTATTTTCGTTTGCATTAAATTCAAATGGAACAAATTTTTAACCTCCCGGCGGAATCAAAAATATGGCTGTATGCGGCCGACCGCAGTTTTAGTCAGGAAGAGATGGAAGCCATTCAGCAAAAGTTGAATGGATTTACCAAAGCTTGGACTTCACATGATATGCCATTGCAGGCAATGTCTAGCGTTTTGCACCATCGTATTATAGTAATAGCGCTCAATGAGGCTTATAATGCCGTTGGCGGGTGTGGTATTGATAAATCTGTTAAATTAATCAAAGAATTGGGAGATGCTTTGCATTGCAATTTTTTTAATAGATTGCAGGTATTGGTATTGGCTAATGAAGAATTAACTGCTTACAGCAAAGAGACTTTACAAAATGCTTTAGACCAAGGCACAATAAATGAAGACAGCTTGGTGTTTAATCCTATGGTGCAAAACTTGGGAGAATTAAACCAGCATGGTTTTGTAAAATTACGGGCATTTTGGATGGCGCCGCAATTAAAATTTGCGGTTCATTCTTAATTTTAAGAAAAATAATTAAATCAAATTTTAAAAATAGCTGCAAGCTTCTTAGGTTGCAACAAAGAAATACACATGTCAGATAACAATCCAATGCCTTCAGGCAAAAACGATCCAAACAACAAGAAGCCAAAGATGCCACCTATGGTGCCTAAATTCAATTTTTATTGGATTTATGGAATTATAGCAGTGGTTTTTCTTGCCTTGCAATTTGCGCCCCATGATGTGGCAATAAAAACCACAAAGACTAAATTCTTTACCGAAATGCTTCCATCACATGATATTGAAAAAATTGTGGTGATAAACAAAGAGAAAGTAGAAATTTATTTGAAGACTGGTTCTTTAAAAAATGAAAAATACAAAGACCTTTCAGAAAGAAATGGATTGTTTGCGGCCTCAGAAGGTGGTCCGCATTATTTCTTTGAAATTAGTGATGTAGGAAGCTTTGAAACAGATTTGGCCAAGCGCCAAGAAGCCTTTCCTAGCAATGAAAGATTAATTGCAGAAACAGCAACCCAACACAATTACGTGGGCGATATTATTAGCTGGTTATTTCCTTTCGTTTTGTTAATTGGCTTATGGATGTTTGTAATGCGCAGAATGGGTGGCGGTGGCGCTGGCGGCGGACAAATATTTAATATTGGAAAAAGTCGTGCGCAATTGTTTGACAAAGACGCCCATGTTAATACTACTTTTAAGGATGTAGCTGGTTTAGATGAAGCCAAAGTGGAAGTAATGGAAATTGTTGACTTCCTTAAAAACCCTAAAAAATACACTACGCTTGGAGGTAAAATTCCCAAAGGTGCTTTATTGGTAGGCCCTCCGGGTACTGGTAAAACCTTATTGGCAAAAGCGGTTGCGGGTGAAGCAGGTGTACCTTTCTTCTCTTTATCTGGTTCAGATTTCGTAGAAATGTTTGTGGGTGTAGGTGCCAGTCGTGTGCGCGATTTGTTTAAGCAAGCCAAAGAAAAAGCGCCATGTATTATTTTTATTGATGAGATTGATGCGGTAGGTAGAGCGCGTGGTAAAAATTTGGTACAAGGTGGCAACGACGAGCGTGAAAATACCTTGAACCAATTGTTAACCGAAATGGATGGTTTTGCTACCGATTTAGGTGTAATTATTTTAGCAGCAACCAACCGCCCAGATATTTTAGATTCTGCCCTGCTACGTCCAGGTAGGTTTGATAGACAAATTTCTATTGACCGTCCTGATTTAAATGGCCGTGCAGAGATTTTTAAAGTGCATTTGAAGCCAATTAAATTGGCCGATGGCATTGATCCAATGAAACTGTCTATTCAAACTGCAGGTTTTGCAGGAGCAGATATTGCCAATGTATGTAATGAGGCGGCTCTGATTGCTGCTCGTAATAATAAAACGGCGGTTGACATGCAAGATTTTCAAGATGCCATTGATAGAATTATTGGTGGACTAGAGAAGAAGAATAAAATTATTTCACCAGAAGAAAAACTCATTATTGCTTACCATGAAAGCGGCCATGCCATTGCAGGTTGGTTTTTAGAAGGTGTTGATCCATTGGTAAAAGTAAGTATAGTACCGCGTGGTGTTGCAGCTTTAGGCTATGCACAATACTTGCCAAAAGACCAATATTTATACACTACTCAGCAATTGGAAAACATGATGTGCATGACCTTAGGTGGCAGGGTTGCTGAGGATATTATTTTTGGTAGAATTAGCACGGGTGCGCAAAACGATTTGGAGCGCATTACCAAAATGGCTTATGGCATGGTTACCATTTATGGTATGAATGCAAGCATTGGAAATGTAAGTTTCTATGATGGCAACCAAGAGTATGGATTTACAAAACCATACAGTGAAAAAACTGCTGAAATGATTGACCATGAAGTGCGTTTAATTATAGATGCTTGTTACCAAAAAACAAAAGTATTGTTGAATGAAAAACGTGCTAAATTGGAAGAATTAGCAGAGATATTATTAAAGAAAGAAATATTATTCCAACATGATTTGGAAGAGATTTTAGGCAAACGTCCTTACGATAAAGTGGAGGAAGAAATTCCAGCTGTTGTGGTGGAGGATATTGTGGCAGTTGAGGTGTTACCTGCAGAGGAAACGCCAGAAACGCCAGCAGATCCTATACTTCCAGCATAGTTAGCTCATAAAAAATCCCCCTTGTGTTTTTCGCAAGGGGGATTTTTTTTAAGATTTATTTCATGAAAATTTAAGGTAAAAGTTATTATTAATTTTTTACATTTGGTTTAGCATATACTAAGTCACATGAGAGCAATAAGTAATTTTGAAGGATACCAAGCTGCCTACAAAAAAAGCGTTGAAGAGCCAGCATTATTTTGGGACGAAATAGCAGAAACTTTTACTTGGAAAAAGAAGTGGGACCAAACCCTGAATTGGAATTTTAGTGAACCAAAAATTGAATGGTTTGCTGGTGGCAAATTAAATATTACTGAAAACTGTTTAGACAGGCATTTAGCAGCGCGTGGAGAGCAGGTTGCCATTATTTGGGAACCCAATGATCCAAAAGATGCAGTTAGAAAAATTACTTACAATGCCTTGTATGAAATGGTATGTAAATTTGCCAATGTTTTAGAGGGCTTAGGTGTAAAGAAAGGCGACCGTGTATGTATCTATTTGCCAATGGTACCAGAAGCAGCGGTGGCCATGTTGGCTTGTGCCAGAATTGGTGCAGCCCATTCGGTAGTGTTTGCGGGTTTCTCTTCCAGTTCTTTATCAGACCGTATGAATGATGCAGCATGCAAGTTGTTAATTACAGCAGATGGCATGGTACGCGGCGAAAAGAAAATAGATTTAAAACAAATTGCCGATGATGCGATGTTGGCTTCGCCAAGTGTAACAACTTGTGTGGTATTTAAGCATAAAAATTTTCCTGTAAATTTAAAAGAAGGCAGGGATTTTGATTGGGATACTTTGATGGCAGATGCGGCTGAAAGCCATGTAGCAGCTGCGCTTGACAGCGAAGATCCTTTATTTATTTTGTACACTTCTGGTTCTACCGGAAAACCAAAAGGCGTATTGCATACTACAGCGGGTTATATGGTTTATGCCGCCTATACTTTTCAAAATGTATTTCAATACCAAGACAAAGAAGTATTTTGTTGTACTGCCGATATTGGCTGGGTAACTGGTCATACATATATTGTATATGGTCCGCTTTTGAGTGGTGCCACTACCTTGATGTTTGAAGGGATTCCAACTTGGCCAGATGCTGGGAGGTTTTGGGATTTAATTGACAAGCACCAAGTAAATATTTTTTATACGGCACCAACAGCAATTAGGTCATTGGAGGTTTTTGGAACGGAGCCATTTGAGGGCAAGAATTTGCGTTCATTGCGTGTGTTGGGATCTGTGGGTGAGCCTATCAATGAAGAGGCTTGGCATTGGTACCATGAAAACGTAGGTAAGGGAAATTGCCCAATAGTAGATACTTGGTGGCAAACCGAAACTGGTGGTATTTTAATTTCGCCT
>CANFSD010000114.1 GCA_947449515.1 Bacteroidota bacterium | reverse complement strand
TAGGTATTTCTTTGAACCAAACTGCATTTTTATCTTTTTTCTTTTGTGCCGAAACCTGTAAACTTAAAATACTTAATAAGCCTATGGCCACGTTAGATAGGAAGTTTTTGCTGTATTTCATTGCTAAAAAATTAGGTCATAAAATTACAAATTAGATTGGCTTCAGCAAATTTCATTTTTGTCGGTTCGAACCGAAAAACAAGGCTGCAAGGGGAGCTGTTGAAAACAAGTACAAAACTACTGCCGGAAGCTATTTAAACTTGAATAAATTATTTGTTATGAATCAATACGAACAACTGCTGCAACATATTTATACCCATGGCACCTTTAAATCTGATAGAACAGGCACGGGAACCCGCAGTATTTTTGGGGCACAATTGCGTTTTGATTTGAGCCAAGGTTTTCCATTAATTACCACCAAAAAGGTGCATTTAAAATCTATTTTATATGAGCTACTTTGGTTTATAAAGGGAGAAACCAATACCCAATATTTAAAAGACCATGGCGTTTCTATTTGGGACGAGTGGGCAGATAAGGACGGTAATCTGGGTCCGGTTTACGGTGCACAATGGCGCTCTTGGCCTGCACCAGATGGCAAACACATTGATCAATTGAGTGAGGTAATTGCTACCATTAAAAACAATCCAGACAGTCGTCGCATGATAGTGAGTGCTTGGAATGTAGCCGAATTACCCAAAATGGCCTTGATGCCTTGTCATGCCTTTTTTCAATTTTATGTAGCCGATGGAAAATTAAGTTGCCAGCTCTACCAAAGAAGTGCCGATATGTTTTTAGGAGTGCCCTTTAATATTGCGAGCTATGCTTTTTTAACACATATGATAGCACAAGTTTGCGGCTTACAGGTAGGAGATTTTGTGCATACCTTTGGCGATGCCCATATTTACAGCAATCACTTTGAACAAGTAGAATTGCAACTGAGCAGAGAAGCAAGGGCATACCCAACGCTAAAGATTAATCCAGCTATTACTTCTATTTTTGATTTTACCTTCGAAGATTTTACAGTAGAAAATTACAACCCACATCCCGCCATTAAAGCGCCAGTTGCTGTTTAGTTGCTATCGGCTTCTAGCTTCTGGCTTCTGGCAGTTTTTCTGGGTTATTTGGTTTGTGTAAGGAGGAATATTTTTCAAATTGAAAAGCTACTCCCGTTCAATTCTGAATTCATTTACTTGAAGGCCGTTGCCGTTGTCTTTCATGAAGATATAGGTGCGGAATTTTCCATTGCTGGATTCGTAAATGATAATGGCATATTTTGCGCCTTGTGCCGATGAGCCCTTGTGCTGCACGCTCACGCTTTTAGGAGGATGTTGCGCAAAAAAGGTTTTAAGCATTTGTTCACTTTGTGCTTTGCTGTAAATCCCTTCGTTATCTAATAAAGTTAATTCAACATTGCTGCTAAAATATTTGGTAATGCCGCTGGTTTGTCCTGCTTTCATGGCAGCCATAATATCATCAAAAGAATCTGCTTTGCTCATAAAAGGGCTAATAAGTAAGGCAAAGAGGACAATCTGAAACTTTTTCATTTTCTATTTTTTTTAGTTGCTATTCAAAATACCCAAATACTATGCCAAAGACCCACAGGCATTTTTGAAGCCACTAATATAATTCACCCTATTTGTTATTTAAAAGGAATATTTTTGCACCTATGGAAAAACGTGTTATTCTACTCATTTTAGATGGTTGGGGAAAAGGGAAGCCATACAATGGAAATGCCATTCATTTGGCCAATAAACCTAATTTCGATCAATTAATTGCCACCTATCCAAATTCACTTTTGCAAACTTGCGGCGAGTGGGTGGGCTTGCCAGACGGACAAATGGGGAACTCAGAAGTGGGTCACATGAATATTGGTGCGGGTAGGGTAGTATACCAACAATTGGTTTTAATTAATAAAGCTTTTAGAGAAGGCAGTGTTCAAAAAAACGAAGTGCTTTTAAATGCCATTGCCACAGCTAAAGCAAACCATAAGAAAATTCACCTCATTGGATTGGTAAGTGATGGTGGGGTGCATAGCAGCATTGATCACTTAAAAGGCCTGTGCGAATTTATGCATGCCCAAGGCATGGCAGAATTTTTTGTGCATGCTTTCACAGATGGGCGAGATACAGATCCTAAAGGTGGCCAACATTATTTGGCAGATTTGCAAAGCACTTTGGATCGAACCAATGGGAAATTAGCAAGTGTTACTGGTAGGTATTATGCCATGGACAGAGACAAGCGTTGGGAGCGTGTAAAATTGGCTTACGATGCCCTTGTAAATGCCAAAGGCGAGGCAAGTTCAACCATTATTGATACTATTAAGGCACATTATGCTGCAGGTGAAACAGATGAATTTTTACATCCTATAATTGGTGTTGGTTCGAACCAATTACCCTTGGCAAAAATTGAAGAAGGTGATGTTGTAATTAACTTTAATTTCCGCACCGATCGTGGTCGTGAAATGAGCATGGCCTTAACCCAACAAGATTTTCCAGAGCAAGAAATGAAGGCCCTCAACCTGCATTATGTTACCTTAACAGAATACGATAAAACATTTAAAAATGTGCAGGTGGTTTTTCCTGATATTGATTTAAAAAATACTTTAGGAGAAGTGTTGGCAGCCAATAATAAAAAACAAGTGCGCATTGCAGAAACAGAAAAATATCCGCATGTAACTTTCTTTTTTAGTGGCGGACAAGAAACTCCGTTTACTGGCGAAACACGCCATATGGCGCCTTCTCCCAAAGTGGCTACCTATGATTTGCAACCAGAAATGAGTGCAGAACAAGTTTGTGGTTTTACCTTAGAAGAAATAGAAAAAAACGATGCCGACTTTATGGTAGTAAATTTTGCAAACCCAGATATGGTTGGTCATACGGGTGTAATTCCTGCAGAGATAAAAGCCATAGAAAAAGTAGACGAATGTTTGGGTAGAATTGTAAAAGCAGCGCTTAATAACCATTATTCTTTATTGCTTACAGCAGACCATGGCAATGGGGAGTATATGATCAATGAAGAAGATGGCTCGCCCAATACGGCACATACTACCAATGAGGTTCCTTTGATGTTAATTGAACCTGAAATTACTGCCCAAATAAATTCAGGTAAGTTAGCAGATTTAGCGCCTACTGTACTTGCCTTAATGGGTTTGCAACAACCCAAAGAAATGGATGGTGTTTGCTTGTTGAAATAATTAATAATTGGGCATAAAAAAAGGCTGTTGAATTTGAATTCAACAGCCTTTTTTGTTTGAAGGGAAGCTAGTAATTATGCTGCCGCACCAATTTGTTTTAAATGTGCCAAGTGTGATTTAATTGCGCTGTAAACGGTAGGAAATTCATTGTAGGCAATATTAAATTCCTTGCAAGTTTGTTTTAAAATTACGTTTAATTCTGGGTAATGCACATGGCTTACCTTTGGAAATAAGTGGTGTTCTACCTGAAAGTTTAAACCACCCAATAACCAGCTAACCGTGCTGCTTCTGGTAGCAAAATTAAAAGTAGTGTTTAATTGGTGTACTGCCCACTCTGTTTCAATTTTTGTGTCTTGGCCATTGGTATCAATAAAAGGTGCATTTTCTACAACATGCGCCAATTGAAATACCACGGCAATAGTTAAACCACAAACAAAAACCAATACACTGTATCCAATTAATGTATTTATGGCTCCGGCAAAATAAATAGGCAAAACCAAGAACAAACCTATGTAGCCAATTTTGGTTCCCCAAAAAGCAATGTGCTCAGAAGTTTTAATTTTTCTAATTGGTGTAAAATCCGAAATGCGTTGTGAAAAATATTTTTTGAAGTCGTTTAAAAAAATCCAGAACAAATAAGTTAAGCCGTATAAAAACAAGCCATAAACATGTTGGAATTTATTGAACCAATATCCTGGTTGCGCAGGGTGAACCCTTATCCAAGGTTTGATATCTATATCATCGTCCATACCTTCAATATTGGTATAGCTATGGTGGTTAATATTGTGTTTTTGTTTCCACATCATGCTTGAGCCACCCAATACATTAAGCGAATAACTCATGATATTGTTGATCCATTTTTTAGTGCTATAGCTTCCATGGGCGCCATCATGCATTACATTAAAACCAATGGCTGCCATGTCAAAACCAAGTAGGGCACACAATGCAAGACTTAGCCAACCATTGCTTGGTGTAAAAAATACCAAAGTTGTATAGGTTGCAACAAGAATGCTGGTAAGGATAATAGTTTTTAAATACAATTTAAAATTACCTGTTGGTTTTAGGTGCTTTTCAGAGAAATATAGGTCAACTCGCTCGCGTAATGTGTTAAAAAATAAGGCGTTGCTGTTGTTGAATTTGATTTTTGCCATTTTTAGAGATTTCGTGCAAGATATTTAAAAGTTTGAAAATCATAGCTGACTTAGAACAGTTTTTACATTTATGCTGATGAAGCGCCTTATTTTATTGATATTTGAAATTCAAATTTTTAAGCATTGAGATTCAAAGACGAAAGGACCATTAAAGATTTGATTAGCCAAATGGTTGATCAAAATAAGTTGCGGCCCAAATTGTTGGAGGCACAGCTCATTGCAGATTGGTCGCGCATTGTGGGCGATCATATTGCCAAATACACTGAGAAAATTCAGGTGCACAAGGGGCAATTAATTTTACACATCAGTTCGCCGGCTTTGCGCACAGAATTGAGTTACCAAAAAAACACCATCAAAGATTTGATCAATAAAGAGCTCAAATCAGATTTTATTGAAGAGGTTTTGATTAAGTAGTTTTACCAAAAGGCGACAAGATTTTTACTGTTTTGCCTATTTTCTAGTTTATTTTATTTCCTTTATTTTGATGCAAATTAAATTTATGACTAAAAGATTAATTGAATGTGTTCCTAATTTCAGCGAAGGAACAGATATGAATACCATCAAGCAGATTACCAATGCCATTGAATCTGTGGAAGGGGTGATGTTATTAGATGTTGATCCAGGTAAGGCAACCAATAGAACGGTTGTAACATTTGTAGGTGAGCCAGATGCGGTTATTGAAGCGGCATTTTTAGCCATTAAAAAGGCCTCAGAAATAATTGATATGCGCAAGCACAAAGGCGAACACCCAAGAATGGGTGCTACAGATGTTTGCCCGCTTATTCCAGTTAGCGGCATTAGCATGGAAGAAACCGCTGCTTACGCTATTAAATTAGCTAAAAGAGTGGGTGAAGAATTAGCCATTCCTGCCTATTTGTATGAATATGCCCAAAGCAATAAAGAGCGTAGTAATTTATCTGTTATTCGTGCAGGGGAATACGAAGGATTTTTTGATAAAATAAAATTACCAGAATGGAAACCAGATTTTGGTCCGGCCGTATACCACGAAAAAGCAGGTGCTACCGTTATTGGTGCGCGTGATTTTTTAATTGCTTACAATATCAACCTCAATACCAAATCTGTTCGTTTAGCCAACTCTGTTGCCTTTGATGTAAGAGAAGCGGGTAGGGTAAAACGAGAAGGTCATCCAATTACTGGAAAAATTATAAAAGATGCAGAAGGCAATGAGCTGCGCATTCCTGGAACCTTAAAAGCTTGCAAGGCCATTGGTTGGTTTATTGAAGAATATGGTATTGCGCAAATAAGCATGAACCTCACCAATTATAAAATTACTCCAGTTCATATTGCTTTTGATGAGGTTTGCAAAAGTGCAGCTACGCGCGGTATGCGTGTAACAGGTTCTGAGTTGGTGGGATTAATTCCTTTAGATGCTATG
>CANFSD010000113.1 GCA_947449515.1 Bacteroidota bacterium | reverse complement strand
TACCATCGACAAAGGTCTTGGATATGCTTACAGGGATCGTAAAACCAAAAAACGCAATTTCCGTAGCTTATGGATCGTTCGTATCAATGCAGGCGCACGTTTGCATGGATATAGCTACAGCCAATTCATGAACTTAGTTCATAAAAAAGGCTTAGGCTTGAACCGTAAAGTTCTTGCTGATATGGCAATGAACCATCCAGAAACTTTCGAAGCAATTGTTAAATCGGTAAAATAATTTAGACTTTAATTACGACTAAAAAGCCCCATACATCATTGATGTATGGGGCTTTTGCTTGAATAGGGTTTGCTAAATTCTATTTAGAATTTAACTTGGTATTTATCTCATTGATTTCAGAAGAGATAATTTGAATGCTAGACTTAACACTGGTAATTTCTTCTTTGTTAGCATTTGAAAGACGTTCAGCAAAGTGTTGGCTGCTTTTTCCTTCGTTTCTAACCATTACTTCAAGTTGGTTCGACTTATTATTTAAATCATCTCTGAGCTCTTGCTTGTACATATTGTTATCGGCTACGCTCATTTTTAATTTGTTTTCTAAATTCTTGATTTGTTTAGAAAGTAGGAACCAAACTACAACTGCCGCTGCAATTGCCAATAGGATTAATGCCCAAAATAGTTGAATGGTGCTTTCTGCTTTTGCTATTCTTTGGTTTTGCTCTTCAAATTTAGATTCGTTGCCTTTTTGGATTTCTTCCATTGACAATTGTGTTTTGCTCAAAGAATCTGAAGTAGTAGCAATTTTAAAGTTGGTTGAATTCAAAACCTCTTCTACTGATTTCATTTGGTCGCGTAGGGTTGAGATTTCTGCATCTTTACCATTGATAGAACCTTTTACTTGGCTAATAGAGCCTTGAAGGTTTCTGATTTGGTTGTTTAATTTGGTCATGCTGCTGTCGTAATCTTTCTTAATTACATAAGGCAGTGGTGCTCTTGGTTTAGCTGCTACTGGAGTTCCTGCGGGTCTTTGTGTTGCCCTATTTTGGGCAGGAACCACCAATGTTAAAATGCATAAGAGCAATGTAGTAATGGTGTATTTCATATTATTTATTCATTAAGTGCCATTTGGGCAGTATAATTTCACCGCAAAGATTTATAAATTGAGTGAATTTATCTGCATTAAATTTAGGTCAAATTTGTGATTATTAATAGTTTTATTTGGTTTTTCTAGGATTTATAAGGGTTTCAGGCGTATTGTGGCTTTGTTAATTAATTCAGGTTTCTGTCATTTTAGGTAAATTGAATTAGGGGGCTTTTTTGAACCTTATTTATTGTCAAATGTATAGGTTTGAAAATAGGGGAATTTGACTAAACCTAACAAAAATCAATGCGCATCATTTATAGAATATGCCTACTTTCGCTGTTGTAAAAAATAATAGCCTGAGGGATTAAATAGTCTATGAAAAGTATCAAATGGTGGAAATATGCAGGCGTGGTGCTTGTTTTATATGCCTTGGTGGGCGGTTTGTTGTTGCCTGTTCCCCAATTGCCAATTTTAGCGCAAAGTATTCGTAATTTATATTACCATGTGCCTATGTGGTTTGGCATGTTGAGTTTATTGGTAGCTTCTGCAGTTTATGGCTTAAGGTTTTTAATGAAAAAGGATTTGGTTCAGGATATTTACTCTGAATCCTATGCCAAAATTGGGATGTTGTATGGTTGCATGGGACTATTAACAGGAATGATTTGGGCAAAAAACACCTGGGGTGCCTATTGGACCAATGATCCAAAATTGAACAGTGCGGCAATAGGTATGTTAATGTATGCGGCCTATTTTGTTTTAAGAAGTTCTATTGAAGACGAAGAGAAAAAAGCACGAATATCTGCCGTTTATAATTTATTTACCTTACCTGTTTTTGTGGTATTGATTTTTGTATTGCCACGTTTAACAGCCTCATTGCATCCTGGCAACGGTGGAAACCCTGGGTTTAATTCTTATGATTTAGACAGCAGGTTACGTTTGGTATTTTACCCAGCTGTTTTAGGTTGGATATTTATTGGTTTCTGGTTGGCCGATTTACAAACCAGGTTAAAGAAAATTGAATTTAAAAAAGCACAAGAAGAATAATATGAAACATTTTATTTTAAATCAGGTTCAACAACATAGTAGCCAAATGCCTACTGCAGAGGGTACTGATAAGTATATGGTGGTTATAGGTGTGATTGCAATTTTGTTTGTAGGCATTGCCGCTTACCTTATTTCAATTGATTTGAAATTGAAAAAACAGGAGGAGAAAAATTAATGAAAAAGACAAGTATCATTGCATTGGCCATTATTGCCATTGCTATAGGAGCCATTGTAAGTATGTATGGTGATGCCAGTACCTATGAAGATTTTGGTGTTGCCAATGCCCATCCCGGAAAAGAATACCATGTGGTAGGAACCTTAAACCGTGGCAAGGCTAAATTTTATGATCCAAAACAAGATGCCAATTTCTTTTCATTTTATATGGTAGATGAAAAAGGAAATGAAAGCAAAGTGGTATACCACAATCCGGAGCCAACCGATTTTGACAGATCTGAGAAAATTGTGATTGTTGGAAGTATGGAAGGCGATCATTTTGAAGCCTCAAAGATTTTATTGAAATGCCCAAGTAAGTACACCGATAACCAGGTGAAGGCTTAATTTTAACTAGCCTAAAACAAATAATAATAATACATGAATTCTGTTACATTTATTGGTGAACACCTTTTCTGGGGAAACTTAGGACATTCTGCGGTGGTTGTATCTTTTATTGCATCCATTTTAGCCTGCCTTAGTTACGTTTATGCCGAACGCAACCCATTGGATAAAAGTTGGGCAATACTTGCTAAATATGCTTTTCACTTGCATAGTTTAGCGGTATTAACCATTGTTGCTTCTTTATTTAAAATCATATACAGCCATTATTTTGAATACCATTATGCATGGCAACACAGTAGTACCGATTTACCTGTACACTTTATGATTTCATGTTTTTGGGAAGGTCAAGAGGGAAGTTTCCTTCTTTGGATTTTCTGGCAAATGTTTATCGGGCAAATTTTGGTTCGAACCGCCAAAGACTGGTTAAATCCTGTGATGGCAGTTGTAATGTTATCTCAAGTAGCCTTAACAAGTATGTTACTTGGCGTTAAAATTATCTCTTATAAATTGGGGTCAAGTCCGTTTGAATTGCTAAGAAATGTAATGGCCAATGCTCCTATCTTTAAAATGCCAGATTACCTGAGTAAAGTAAAAGATGGAAATGGTTTGAACCCTTTGTTGCAAAATTATTGGATGGTTATTCATCCTCCTACCTTGTTTTTTGGCTTTGCTACAACGGTTGTTCCATTTGCTTATGCGATTGCTGCCTTATGGCGTCGCGATTATTCTAAATGGTTAAAACCAGCCTTGCCATGGGCCTTAGTTAGTGCCATGGTATTGGGTGCAGGAATTGTTATGGGTGGATTTTGGGCTTATGAAAGTTTAAGTTTTGGCGGTTATTGGGCTTGGGATCCAGTTGAAAATGCTTCTTTGGTTCCATGGCTTATCTTAATTGCAGGTATCCATGTGATGCTTATCCATAGGGCTACCGGCAATTCATATATTGTTGCAGTTGTATTAATTATCACAACATTTTTAACCGTATTGTATGCTACCTTCTTAACCCGTTCTGGGATATTAGGAAACTCATCTGTACATTCCTTTACCGATTTAGGAATGAGTGGTCAATTACTTGTTTTCTTGTTATTATTTGTGGTTCTCTCTATTCTTTTAATTGTGGTGCGTTGGAAAGAAATGCCGCGCTCTGCAAAGGATGAAGATATTTATACCCGTGAGTTTTGGATGTTTATTGGAAGTTTGGTTTTGGTAATTTCTTCGTTTCAAGTTACGCTTACCACCAGTATTCCTGTTTTTAATAAAATATTTTCTGCCAACTTAGCTCCACCTGCAGATGTAATTGCGCATTACAACAAATGGCAGATGCCAATGGCCATTATTATTGGCGTGCTAACGGCAGTTGCACAATTATTAAAATACAAAAAGAACAGTAAAGATGCCTTGAAGAAAATGGGGATTTACGCCCTTATTTCATTGGTGTTAACGATTGCCTTATTTTTCGTATTTAAACTTGAAAATTATTTCTACCTCGGTTTGTTATTTGCGGGTGTTTTTGGCATCATTACCAATAGTATTTTATTGGTTCCGTTTTTAAGAGGCAAAATAAAATTGGCTGGAGCCAGCGTTGCACATATAGGTTTTGGGTTATTGTTAATTGGTGTTTTGGTTTCATCAGCCAATAAGCAGGTTATTTCATTGAACGAAAGTGGCCAAGCCATTAACCCTGATTTTAACAATAAAGAAAATGTAGAGAATATTTATTTGGAGCGCGGAAAGCCAAATAAAATGGGTGATTATATTATTACCTATGTGAAGGATTCTCAAAATTGGGTGAATACTTATTACCAAGTAAACTACAAGAAGTTGAATGCGCAAGGGGAGGTAGATTATGAATTTAATTTATACCCTAACGGACAAATTAATCCTAAGTTTGGTTTAGTGGCGAACCCAGATACCAAGCATTACTGGGGGCATGATGTATTTACTTATGTAAGTTCAGTTCCTTCGCAAAAATCTGGTGCAAAATGGATCAATGAGAAGTTTCATGAAGTAGCACCTGGTGATACTATTTATACCAATAATGGTTATGCAGTTTTAACAGGAATTAATACCAATACCGACGCGGAAAATATAGACGAGAAGAATTTTCAAATCTTATTAGGAGCTGAATTGAAAGTACACACCCTAGATAAGGTTTATGATGCCATGCCAATGTATGGAGTTCAAAACAATGCAGCCTCTAGTTATGAGGCTATGGTTGATGAAGCAAAATTGAAATTTAGGTTTGCTGGCGTTACCAATTCAAAGAAAATTAATATTATTTCTTACGAGAAAGATACCTCTGGCGATTTCATTATTATGAAGGCTATTGAGTTTCCAATGATCAATTTTGTATGGGCTGGAACCATTATTATGATAGTTGGTTTCTTCTTAAGCATCATCAAACGATTGCAAGAAAAAGGGATTTAAATATAAAAAAAGCCAATCAATTGATTGGCTTTTTTTATGATTTTATGCGTGTAATTTTTTGTTAAAGATAAATGGTCCGAAGGGCAGGAGTGCTGCAATGACTCCAATTATAAAGTCTTTCATGCCCCAATTTAATTCTTCTTTGATACGTATTAACCAAATTAGGTAGCTGATAAAAAGTACGCCGTGCGCCCAACCAAAGTATTTTACAAATAGGGGCATGCCTAATAAATATTTAATGGGCATGGCAACTAATACCAATACTAAAAAAGAAATTCCTTCGGCGGTGCCAATGGCTTTAAATTGTTTGATGAGTTTTTGGTTCGACATTTTAGGTTAATAAAAAACACGCTTTCAAAGGAAAGCGTGTTTTAGTTTTTTAATTAATTATAAATTTCCACGAGTTTCTTGTTCGCGCTCAATGGCTTCAAACAAAGCTTTGAAATTTCCTTTGCCAAAAGACTTAGCACCTTTACGTTGGATAATTTCGTAGAACATAGTTGGACGGTCTTCCACAGGTTTTGTAAACAATTGCAATAAATATCCTTGGTCGTCACGGTCTACCAAAATACCCAATTCCTTTAAAGGCTCAAGGTCTTCTTCAATTGGACCCACGCGGTCTAATAAATCATCGTAATAGCTTGAAGGTACTTTTAAGAATTCTACACCACGGGCCATTAATTGTTTT
>CANFSD010000112.1 GCA_947449515.1 Bacteroidota bacterium | reverse complement strand
GTGGTTAACGTGGTTTTTCCCGAACCAATATTTCCTGCGATAGCTAAATGCATAATTCCTTAATCTGATTATTTAATGTTGCAAAAAACAACTTTATGATGTAATCAACAAATGTATGTGACTTTCGTGGATATTTTATTTCATTTTTTCACTTTATCAATGATTTTCGGTATTTAAAGGAGATATTGCTCTATGGATATACAATTTTTTGGTGCAGCCCAAATGGTTACAGGGAGCAAGCACTTAATTACAACACCAAATGGCACCAAAATTCTATTGGATTGTGGATTGGTTCAAGGCCATATTCAACAAAGAGATGATTTAAACAGGCATTTTGGGTTCGACCCAAAGGACCTGGATTATTTAATATTATCTCATGGACATATTGACCACAGTGGATTAATACCACGCCTGGTTAAGGAAGGTTTTAATGGCCTTATTTTTTGCACACCGGCCACTAAAAGTTTATGTGAAATTATGTTGGCAGATTCTGCCCATATTCAAACCGCAGATTTAAAATACGTAAACAAGCGAAGGTTAAAAAAAGACCTGGTTGCTATAGAGCCACTATATGAATTGGAAGACGTGGAAAAGGCACTTTCCCTCATGGAGGTATTGGATTATGAGGAGGAATTAAAAATAGACAGCGAAATAAAATTAACCTTTACAGATGCAGGACATTTATTGGGCAGTGCTTGTGTAAATTTGGATATTAAATCTACCAACAACAAACGAATAAAAATTGCATTTTCTGGTGATATTGGGCGTTACAACGACTCCATTTTAAGAGACCCACAAGCATTTCCGCAATGTGATTATTTAATTTGTGAAAGTACCTATGGCGACAGGTTACATCCTATAATTGGTGATGCCGAAAAAGAACTTTTTTCTATTATCACAGAAACATGCATTACCAATAATGGAAAACTCATTATTCCCGCATTTAGTGTAGATAGAACCCAAGAAATTATTTACTTATTAGACAAAGCGGTTAATGAAGGTAGAATGCCGAATATTAAGGTGTTTGTAGACAGTCCGCTTTCCGTTAAAGCAACGGATGTAATGCGCAAACACCAGGAATGTTACAGGGAAGAATTTATGGAATATGTGCACAAAGACCCAGACCCTTTTGGTTTTAAAAATTTAACTTATGTGAGCGATTTAGAAATGTCTAAAGCCCTCAACTCATTGGAAGAACCATGTATAATTATTTCGGCAAGTGGCATGGCAGAGGCAGGAAGAATAAAGCACCATATTAGCAACAATATTGAGAACCCAAACAACACCATTTTGTTTGTTGGGTATTGCACCCCAGAAAGTTTGGGTGGCAAATTAAAAAATGGCGAAAAATTAGTGCGCATTTTTGGGGAAGAATACGCAGTAAAGGCACAAATAAAAAAATTAGATTATTACAGTGCCCATGCAGATTATGAGGAAATTTTAAAATGGCTTGCTTGTCAAAATCCTAAAAAAATTAAAGAAATATTTTTAGTACACGGCGAGGTAAAAACACAAGATATTTTCAAGAAAAAACTCCTTGAAAAGGGTTATCAAAATATACACATTCCTTACCTCCGCGAAAAAATTGAATTGCAATAACAAAAGCCTATCAGCCATTTGCTTATGGCTATTCAGTTTATTCGTTTAACTTTGCAGCCTAAATTACCAGAGAATTTGAACGCAACTTTCGCCATGGTGGCCAAAACCCAATTTGGGTTAGAACAAATATTAGTAGAAGAATTAAACAGCTTAGGCGCCCAAAATGTATTGGCACATAACCGCGCCGTAAGCTTTGAGGGCGATTTAGCCTTAATGTACAGGGCAAATTTATGCTTAAGAACAGCGCTTAAAGTGTTGATTCCAATCAATAAATTTAGGGCAAAAGATGAAACCCAATTGTATGATGGCATCAAAAAAATAAACTGGGCAACGTATTTAGAAAAAGATGGCAGATTGGTAATTCATACCAGCTTAAGAAGTGATTTCTTTAACCATTCGCAATATGTTTCGCTAAAATCAAAGGATGCCATTGTTGACCAATTTAGAGAGAAATTTGGCGAACGCCCAAGCATTGATTTAACACACCCCGATTTAAGTATAGACATTCACATAAACAATGATGAAGTTACTGTTTCATTAGATAGCTCTGCGGAATCTTTACACAGAAGAGGCTACAGAACAGATAGTACTTTGGCCCCCATAAACGAGGTTACAGCGGCTGGAATGATTATGCTTACAGGTTGGAATGGGGAAGGAAATTATTACGACCCAATGTGCGGTAGTGGTACTTTGCTCATTGAAGCAGCCATGATTGCTAAAAACATGCCGCCAAATTTAAAAAGGGCGCAGTTTGGGTTTGAACGTTGGAAAAATTTCGACCCTATGATTTTCTCACAGGTTAGAGAAGATGCCATAGCAGCAATAAAAGAATCTAAAGCAAATATTATTGGTTCGGACAAAACCTTTAAGGCCATTGATATAAGCCGAGAAAACATTACCCGTGCAGGTTTAGATGAAGATATTAAAGTAAGTAACAAGCGCTTTGAGGAAGTTAAAGGTCCTGCCGGTGGTGGATTAATGATTATAAACCCGCCGTATGGCGAACGTTTACCAATTGATGAAATTGGAGCCTTTTATAAAATGATGGGAGATCAAATGAAAAAGGAATTTGACGGATATGATGTATGGGTGATTTCATCAAATATTGCGGCCTTAAAAATGACTGGCTTGGCGCCTTCTAAAAAGATCCAGTTGTATAATGGTGCTTTAGAATGTCGTTACCACAAATTTGAGATTTACAAAGGAACCAGAGATAAAAAGAAATTGGCCTTAGAAAATTTAAACAATCCTGAAAACGATTTGAACGCCTAAGGTGGCAGACATTTTGATATAAAAAAAGCCCCGCCAAATGGCGGGGCTTTTTTTATTTATTGAGAAATACCAATTGATTGCTTTTATCTAAAATCAATTCTATTTCGGAATCTTTTTTGATGGTTCCCGAAAGAATTTCTTTAGACAATTCATTCAGAATTTTCCTTTGTAAAACACGTTTCAAAGGTCTTGCTCCGTATTGCGGATCATAACCCAATTGAGCCAACCAATCTAAGGCTTCTTCCTTAGCCGTAAAGACAATTCCCTGTTCCATCAATTTTTCTTTGATATCTTGCAATTGAATATCTACAATACTTCTTACATCCTCTCTGCTCAATGGCGTGAACATAATTACATCGTCTATTCTATTTAAGAACTCAGGACGAATGCTGCGTTTAAGCAATTCCATTACATTCACTTTGGCTTCTGCCATTAACTCATCTTTATTGGTGTCATCATAGGTTTCAAACTTTTCTTGAATCAATTGCGAACCAATATTGGAGGTCATAATAACAATGGTATTTTTAAAATTAGCTACCCTTCCTTTGTTATCTGTTAAACGCCCATCATCTAAAACTTGCAATAAAATATTAAATACATCTGGGTGAGCTTTTTCAATCTCATCTAACAATACAACACTATAAGGCCTGCGTCTGATGGCCTCTGTGAGTTGACCGCCTTCTTCATAACCCACATAACCAGGAGGCGCACCTATTAAACGAGAAACGGTATGTTTTTCTTGGTACTCGCTCATATCAATGCGCACCAAAGCATTTTCTTGGTTAAACAAAAACGCTGCGAGCGCCTTTGCCAATTCTGTTTTTCCTACACCTGTTGTTCCTAAAAATATGAACGAACCAATTGGTCGCTTAGGATCGGACAAACCAGCACGGTTTCTGCGAATGGCATCAGAGATGGCCACAATTGCTTCCTCCTGACCAATTACACGCTTATGCAATTCTGCTTCTAGATTCAACAATTTTTCGCGTTCACTTTGCAACATGCGGGTAACGGGTACGCCTGTCCAACGGCTCACCACATCTGCAATATCTTCGCTGTCTACTTCCTCCTTCACCATGGCATTATCACCTTGTTGCGCCTGCAATTTTTCTTTAAGTTCAATTACTTTTGCTTCTGCTTCTTTGATTCTGCCGTATCTTATTTCTGCAACTTTACCAAAATCACCGGCGCGCTCTGCATATTCTGCCTCCACTTTTAAATTTTCAATATCTTGCTTGGCAATTTGAATACCATCTACAATAATTTTCTCGCTTTGCCATTCTGCTTTCAGCGCATTTCTTTCGCTTTGCAAATTTGCTATGAGCTCACTTAATTCTTTTACCTTAACATCATCTCCTTCTCTTTTGATGGCCTCCCTTTCAATTTCCAATTGCATAATTTTTCTTTCGAGCTGATCCAATTCTTCAGGAACAGAATCAATTTCCAAGCGCAATTTAGAAGCAGCTTCATCCATTAAATCAATAGCCTTATCTGGCAAGAACCTATCTGAAATATAGCGTTGCGATAACTCAACTGCGGCAATAATTGCTTCATCCTTAATACGTACTTTATGGTGTACTTCATATTTTTCTTTCAAGCCCCTAAGGATAGAAATAGCCGCTTCTGTATCTGGTTCTTCCACATACACTTTTTGAAACCTACGTTCCAAGGCTTTGTCTTTTTCAATATACCTTTGGTATTCGGCAAGGGTTGTGGCACCAATAGACCTTAATTCGCCGCGAGCCAAGGCCGGTTTTAAAATATTGGCCGCGTCCATTGCTCCTTCTCCTCCTCCACCGGCGCCAACCAGTGTATGAATTTCATCAATAAACAAGATAATTTCACCATCACTTTGAGTAACTTCTTTTACCACTGACTTTAAGCGTTCTTCAAATTCACCTTTGTATTTGGCTCCTGCAATTAATGCACCCATATCAAGAGAAAACACACGCTTACTTTTTAAATTTTCTGGCACGTCGCCACTCACAATTCTGTGCGCCAAACCCTCTGCAATGGCAGTTTTACCAACGCCAGGTTCGCCAATTAATACCGGATTGTTTTTGGTTCTGCGTGACAATATTTGCAGCACGCGTCGTATTTCCTCATCACGACCAATAACAGGATCTAATTTCCCTCTTTGGGCCAAATCATTTAAGTTTTTTGCGTAACGATTTAATGAGTTGTATTGCGCTTCGGCACTTTGCGAATTAACCTTTGCACCGCCACGTAATTCTTTGATAGCAGATTTAAGCGCCTTTTCATTAACACCCGCGTCTTTCAAAAGTGTGGCAATTGGATCGGACACAAATAACAAGGCCAATAATAAATGTTCTACAGCTACAAAATCATCTCCAAATTCTTGCAAGAAATTTTGCGCTTTAATAAGAACCTGATTGGCTGAATTAGAAAGATACTGCGCTGGGTTATCTTTTACCTTTGGATAAGAAAGTAAAATGGCATCCAATGCTTGGTTCATCCTTTGCAAATTGGTGTCAATTTTCTTGAGAAGAAACTGGGTAGTTTGTTCATCACTTTCTAACAAACCTTTTAATAAATGTCCGGTTTCAATGGAAGAGTTTGAATTGCTTGCAGCAATTTGTTGCGCTTGCTGAATGGCATCTTGGGCTTTGGTTGTGAAATTATTTAAATTCATAGCTTATTAATTACAATTTGAGTTGGCACTTGAATCACAAATACAGTTAATTTAGTATGGCTTTTCAGGTACAACAATTAGCGTCAAGAAAGGTTCCAATGCGTAATTTGCGCAATAATGGCATAAGAAATTTTAACATAAAGGAAAGAATGGCTGAAAAGCATTATAAAATATGGTTAAGAGCGGCTTTTTACTGCCAAATTTTCTGAGCAATTTCTAGTTGCCTCCATAAATTGAGTTTTCTCATTCGTTTCAAGTCATTAGTTCTATTATATTCGCCCTTTATTAGC
>CANFSD010000111.1 GCA_947449515.1 Bacteroidota bacterium | reverse complement strand
GGCAATGGTTGCGCACCCTAAAATTTCTACCATTTCATTTACCGGTGGAACCAAAACAGGTGCAGAAATTGCCCGTGTAGCTGCACCCATGTTTAAGAAATTGTCTTTAGAATTGGGTGGTAAAAATCCAAATATCATTTTTGCCGATTGTGATTTTGAAAAAACGGTAAAAGAAAGTGTTCGTGCCAGTTTTACTAACCAAGGCGAAATTTGTTTATGTGGTTCACGCATCTACATTGAACGTGCTATTTACGAGAAATTTAAAACAGCATTCATTGCCGAAGTAAAGCAATTGCAAGTGGGAGATCCACTTTTGGATCAAACCAAGGTTGGCGCCATTGCTAGCAAAATGCATTTTGAAAAAGTCTTAAGTTATATTGAATTGGCAAAAGAGGAGGGAGGAACTATTTTGTGTGGAGGGAATGCTGTTTCTCCAGAGGGCCGTTGCGCCAATGGCTATTTTATAGCACCTACTGTAGTGGAAGGTTTGGGTCATTTATGCCGAACCAACCAAGAAGAAATTTTTGGTCCTGTAGTTACCATTCAAGCTTTTGATTCAGAAGAAGAGGTTTTGGAAATGGCAAATAGCACAAGCTATGGTTTGGCTTGTACCATTTGGACAGAAAATTTAAATAAAGCACACAGGGTTGCGGCCCAAATAAAAAGTGGCATAGTATGGATTAACTGTTGGTTATTGCGTGATTTACGCACCCCTTTTGGTGGCATGAAGCAAAGTGGCGTTGGTCGCGAAGGCGGTTGGGAAGCCCTGCGTTTCTTTACTGAAATGAAAAATGTTTGCGTGAAATTGTAAAAAAAACGCAGCTATAATTAGATTAATATTCGAAAAAAAATAAAACTAAAATGGATCAAGAACAAAATCAAAACCAATTACAGATAGAATTAAGTGAGGAAATGGCCGAGGGTATTTACTCCAATTTGGCAATTATTACCCATTCAAACAGCGAGTTTGTAATCGACTTTGTGCGCGTTATGCCAGGTGTACCTAAGGCTAAAGTGAAGTCGAGAATAGTTTTAACCCCCGATCATGCCAAACGTTTATTATTGGCCTTGGGAGATAATATCAATAAGTTTGAAGACATGAATGGCGATATAGCCATGAATGATTCTACACCATTTCCAATGAATTTTGGTGGTCCAACCGGACAAGCATAAGAATTTATAATTGAATTGTGGTTTGGGTTTTTAGCAAAACTTTAAAAGTTTACTTTGAAAATCCGAACCGCAATACTCAATAAAACGATACCGAAAAACTTTCTAACCAATGATAATCCTGAGGCGCCTAGGAGTTTTTCAATTTTACTAGAGAGGCGCAATACCACATAAACTATAATTAGGTTTAGTACTATTCCCAAACATATATTGGACAAGGAATAAACAGCACGCATACTTATAATGGTGGTAAGTGTGCCAGATCCTGCAATAATGGGAAAGGCAATGGGAATAATAGATCCCGTTTTAGAAGCTGGATCGTCCTTTAAAAGCTCAATACCAAGAATCATTTCCATTCCAATTATAAAAATTACGATTGAACCTGCAATGGCAAAAGATTGAATGTCTACCCCAAAAAGGTTGAGAAAATCTTCTCCAATTAGTAAAAAAGCAATCATCAAGGCACCGGCGGCAAGGGTTGCTTTCTCGCTGTCTAGGTGGTTCTGACGGTTTTTAATACTGATAATAACAGGTAATGCCCCAATGATATCTATGATAGCAAAAAGGGTTAGGGTTATGGTGCTTATATCTTTTATTGAAAACATGGGTACAAAGATAGCTTTGTACTCTGTTAAAATATTAATATTTTGCAACCGTGAGATTATTCAAAACATTCCTCGTAAATGCGCTTCTAATTGGCATTGTCATGTACGTTTTTGTATGGTTGGCTGCCCAAGTCCTTAGTGTTTATACCCGCCATGGCCAATCCCTTTCCTTACCTAATTTAAAAGGATTGAATATTGAAGAAGTTGAAAAATTATTGGAGCAAAAGAAATTGCGCTATGTTATTACAGATACCGTTTTTGTAGATAAATTACCCAAATTAGCTGTGGCAGAGCAAAATCCAGCCCCTAATTCAAAGGTAAAAGAAGGTAGAATAATTTACTTGAGCATTAATTCAGATGCAAGTGCTACCGTGCTAATGCCTAATTTAATTAACAGTTCATTGCGTTATGCCGAAACCGTTTTAGCAGGCATGGGTTTAGTGGTTGGCAATGTAAGCATGCGTCCAGATATTGCTCAAAACGCCGTTCTAGACCAATTGTGGAAAGGACAAAGTATGCAGCCTGGAACAAAATTACCCAAAGGTTCATCCATTGATTTAGTGGTTGGCGATGGCAGCGGCGGTGCCTTGGTTCCCATGCCTAATTTAAATGGCCTCAATTTAATTGATGCAACAAATGTATTGCAGACTTCGTTATTGCAGCTAGGAACTGTGGTTTATGAAGGGCAAGTAAAAGATAGCACCAAAGCGGTAGTAAAGCGTCAAAACCCACCTTTTCTTGAAGGTGCTACCATGAAAGGTGGCGAATTTGTTGACTTATTTCTATCTGCTCCTTAATGAAATTTAAAAAATACTTTTTTTCTTCATTCATTCTTTGTTATACTTTCTTGGCAATAGCACAGGAAGTAAGGGTTCCACTTGTTTCGAACCCAAATTTATTTTTGCATTCAAAAACCAAAGAATCGCCAAATCATTTCAAAGCTTCTGCTGCTTTTCCAATAGTAGATTATTTTGAAAAGGAGGGAAACATCAATAATCCTATTTGGGATAATTATGGGGTTTCTGTTGTCAATAGAAATGCCATATTTAATGCCTTAGATAGCAATGGAAATGCTTATCCTTCTGGACAAGCTTGCGATGCCCTTGGTAATTTATTGCCGATTAATATTTCAACTACCAAGCAGCGGGTATTCTTGAGTTTTATCTTCAATACAGGAAATACCTTTAACAGCGGAGATTCATTGATATTGCTTGCGCGAGATAAATTTGGTGTGTTTCAAAAAATATGGGAAAGCCCAAATGTTCCCGCCCAAAACCAAGAAATAATAATAGAATTGGCTGATCATTTTATTTCCTCGCAATTTGCCTTCTATTTTTCCTCTTATGCTGCACAGCATTCTGCAAGCAATAACGAAATATTTACCATCGCTAAATTTGTTTTGGCAGAAAAATGGCAATTAGGAATTCATGAGCATTTGCGTTTTCCTAATTTGCCAGATTCAACCATAAGTAGTGTGTATTTTTCTGGTCCAGATGTTAAAACCATGGATGGGTTAGATATTCAATATCCTTGGGGGAATTGTGCCAAATTAGATGTGTTAAATGCAGCTGGATTGGTATACAACCAAGCAAGCAATGCCTATGGCGGCGCTGATACTTTTTATACGCATCCATTTGATGTATTGCAAAATCCAATTTCCGATTCTATTTTTTATTCTTTTACCCTCAAAGCTTCTGTTTTCAATGTGCTAGGGGATTCACTCCTTGTTGAATTTAAAAATAATTTAGGCAATTGGGTCAGGGTTTTGGCATTGTCTGGTGTTGGTTCGAACCAATATAAAACCTATAATTTTAATATCAATGCAGGTCGTTTTAGACACGCCAATTTCCAATCAAGGTTTGTGTTTAAAACTACCTTCAGTCAGGGTAATTTAGCACATTGGTTGCTAAGTGGATTTAAAATAATCAAGAAAGTGCCATTGCCATTTTTTGATGATTTTTCAAATGCACGCGTAACAGTGAGCCAAGATAAATGGATCGATAATTTTGTTTTTGTAAACAATGATTTTCCCATTAATCAACCCAGTTTAAATGTTGCCACTTTTGATGGTTTGGATGCAAATGGTAATGCTTATTCTAAATTTGCTTTGAAAGGAATTTGTGACCAATTAACTACACGTTCTATTGACTTAAGTGGCATGGGGCCTGCAGATTCTTTGATCTTGAGTTTTTATTTTCAATACGAACCGCAGGGCACTACCAACCAGGTTTACCCTGACGATTCTTTAGAAATTGAATTTCGCAGCACTGCCATGGATAAAGATTCTTTTCTTATGGTGCATATGATTTCGGCAAGAGATACTTTCTTAAATAGGTTTACCTATTACCAATATACACTCATTAACCCCGTATTTTTTCACAACGATTTTCAAATCCGTTTTAAAAACAGGGGCAGCCAATCTGGGAATTTAAGTCAGTGGCACTTAGATTATGTTAGGTTCAATAAAGGCAGAAAAAGCAATGATGCCATTAAAGATATTGCCTTGAGCAATACACCTCCTGTTCTACTTGGTCCTTATACCAGCATGCCTTGGAATCAATACCAAGCCAATAAAGGAAATTACACCAATTTATCTGATCAATTACGTTTGGTAAATCACGATGACCAAGCCTATGCGGTAGATTATTTTAGGTCGGTGATGAAGCCAGAAGGAGATACCTTGGACAAGTTCAATAATATTTTGCCAACTATTAGAACCCGCAGCGATTCTACGGTTTCTATTGCAAAAAGTGTTGTATTTACAAGTACCCAACAAGCCGATAGTTTAGTTTTTACAACTAAATACAAAATAAAAATTAGCGGAAACCAAAACGACAATGTAACTGGAAATGATACATTTAGTGTACCAACTATTTTTAGCAATTACATGGCCTATGATGATGGCACAGCAGAAGGCGGATATGGTGTTGCCAATAAGTTAAATGTTGGTGCTTGCTTAAGGTACCAAGTAGAAGTGCCAGATTCATTATATGGCTTATATGTATTCTTTAATCAATCGGAAAAGGATGTAAGCACCCAACGTTTTAATCTAAAAGTTTGGAAGAAAATATCTCCCTTGTTTGAACAAGCTACTGCAGATGAAGTAATGTATAACCAAGAAATAGCGAGGCCTATTTATACCAATCAATTGAATGGATTTACAGCCTTTAAATTTGCCCAAGCATTAGCTGTTACAGATACATTTTATATTGGTTGGGAGCAAACGGCAGCTTATGTTTTAAATATTGGTTTGGATAAAAATTACCGATTTGGAATAAACCCTAACATGGCTTATAAAATGGATGGGCGTTGGTACCCAACTGAAATTCAAGGAGCCTTAATGATGCGTCCAATACTTGGAAAGTTTTTAGGAGTACCTACAGGTATGGCCGAACCAAAATTTGCGGATCAATTACAGTTTAATTTGTACCCTAATCCTACCAGTGGTGTGGTTAATGTGGATTTAGTAAATAGTGAAAATTATGAAATTTCACTCTATGATTTAGTTGGAAAATTACATGGTAAACTATACTCAAATCAGGGTGAAATAAAACTTCCTACTGTAGATTCGGGTATATATTTAATGGTTTTTGAAAACAAAGAGGGTACCCAGAAAACAACTAAAAAAATAATTATTCAATAAAAATAGTACAAGTAAAGATGGTAGATATTAGCGTAAACGAATTGCATGAGCGTATGCAAAAAGGAGAAAAGTTAAACATTATTGATGTAAGAGAAACTTACGAATTTGAAGAATTTAATATTGGTGCCGTGCTAATTCCATTGGGAACATTGCCAGATAAATTAGCCGATTTGGCTAACTTAAAAAACGAAGAAGTAATTGTTCATTGCCGCAGTGGGGCACGCAGCAATCAAGCCAAAATGTACATGCAAAGTGAAGGCTTTACCAATGTAAGAAATCTCCTTGGGGGCATGATGGCTTGGCAAGCCGAAATTGGTGAATAATTAACAATACCCTTGAAAACAGTTTTTCGCATCCTATTTTTTGCTGCTATGCTTGCCATGGCATTTTTAAATTTGTATT
>CANFSD010000110.1 GCA_947449515.1 Bacteroidota bacterium | reverse complement strand
GGGAATAAGTGATTGCTTCTCTTGTTCCTCCACTTCAAGCACCTTGGGTACAAATTTTACAAAGTTACCTGTTGATTCAACCAGTTTTTCTTCCTCGTATATTTGGTTCGGATCTTTTGCAGGTATTACAGTAGCAATTGTTTGTACTTCTTCCTCTTTGGGTTCTGTGGTAATTTCTACTGTTAATGCTGGCTCATCATCTTGTGCAATTGTTTCAGGTGTTTCTACTTTTGAAGTGCTTGTTCTTGAATCAATTTGCAAATTCTCTATTGGCTGAACCAATAAGGCTTCACTTTCTGTTTCGAGCGGTAGGTTATTAACCAAATTATAAAGTACAGCCCTGCTGCCTGCTTGAAGAGCCGCTTGTTTTAGGAACCTATCGTAATCGTAATGATGGGTATTGTGCAATGCTTTTACAAGCAAGTTATGGCCCAATGAAAAATAAGGAAACTGGGCTACCAGTGCCTTTAATTTTTCAATATCGGCTTCCCCTAGTTTTTGGGGCTCCTTTACCATGCTTGTGAAATCGTACTTGTTCAAATCAGCTATTTTGAGGCAATATAATTAAAAAAAGAGTGGCAGTCAATTTACCAATTAATAAATGCCTTATTAAAAATATCCTGCACCATACCATCGCAAATCTTATTAATCAAATCGCGTTCTACGCCTGCAAAATCTGTCTTAGAATCAAAATCTGCAAAATTGGTAAAGGTTTGGGTAAAGCTTTTGGTGTCATCATTTTTATTCACACAAGAAATCTCTACCGTAATGGTAAGCCGGCTCATTACATTGGTTTGGTTACCTTGTATAGCAATAGGAGCCGTAAGGTAACTCAATATTTTACCAGAAAACTGCAGATCGCCCTCCTCGGTGGTAAGCTTTAGCGGCGTTTCATTGATAAATTTGGTTTTTATTTTTTCTGTGAGTGTTTGACTCAAAGTTGGCGCTACAATGGTGGCATTGTTTACAATATACGTTACCCCAAAGGTTTTTGTTGCTGGATCTATAGAAGCACCACTTTGGGTGTAAATACCGCAAGCCGACTGCAATACTAGAAAACACAGGCCAAACAAATAGCCAGAGATATTTCTGTTTTTAAAACGCATAATAAAGGGTGCTTGAATCATGGAGTTCAAAAATACGATAATCAAAGCAAAGCGCACAAAAAAAACGCCTTAAGTAAATTAAGGCGTTTTTCTTTTTATAAAAATAAACTAGGCTTGGCTTTTCTTAGCCTCAACTGTTTTCTTTAACCATTCAAAAGTTACTGATTTTGGTCTTTCAATAGGCAATCCCAAAGCTCTGTCCCACATTAAAGAGGCCATTACGCCTAAGGCACGACTCACACCAAAAAGAACTGTGTAGAAGTCATATTCTTTTAGGCCGTAATGCAATAATAAGGCGCCAGAATGGGCGTCTACGTTAGGCCAAGGGTTTTTGATTTTGCCAGTACCTTCTAAGATTGGAGGGGCAACTTCATAAATATTCCAAACAATATTTACCAATTCATCGTCTGGCATATAGGTTTTTGCAAATTCTTGTTGTGCCACAAAACGAGGGTCGGTTTTTCTTAGCACGGCATGTCCGTATCCAGGAACCACTTTACCGTTTACCAATGTTTTTTGGATATAGGCGGCAATTTCCTCTTTGCTAGGTGCATGACCAATTTCATCACGCATTTCAAAAATCCATCTTACCACTTCTTGGTTAGCCAATCCGTGTAATGGTCCGGCCAATCCGTTCATAGCTGCTGCAAATGAAAGATAGGGGTCGCTCAATGCCGAACCTACCAAGTGGGTAGTATGGGCTGAAACGTTTCCACCTTCATGATCGGCATGAATGGTTAAATACAAACGCATTAATTTATAGAACTCATTTTCATCAAAACCTAACATGTGGGCAAAATTTGCTGCCCAATCCAAATCTGGATTTGGAGCAATATGCTCATTGTTTTTATAAGTTCTTCTGTATATATAAGCTGCAATCCTTGGCAAACGTGCCAAAAGATTGGTAACATCTTCGTAGGTTGGATCCCAATAATCTTTTTTATTGATACCATCGTGGTATGCTTTTGCAAACACAGACTCGTGTTGCATAGCCATGATACCAATACTAAATTGGGTCATTGGATGGGTTGTAATAGGCAATGAATCCAATGTTTCGAAAACATGTGCAGGTACTTCGGCTCTCTCTCTCCAAGTAGCTTGAATATCCAACACATCTTCGTAGGTAGGCATTTCGCCTAATAACATTAAATAAAATAATCCTTCTGGAAGCGGCTCGGTTCCGCCTGGTACTTTTGGAAGTTTTTCCCTCAATTCAGGAATGGTATAACCTCTAAAACGAATTCCTTCGTTTGCATCTAATAAAGAAGTTTCAGTTAAAAGTCCAATAATGCCTTTTTGGCCTGCGTAAACATCTTCAACTGTGAATTGCCCTAGGGGCGTATTTCCGTTTTCTTTAACAAATTGCTTGATCTCTGCCGAAAGTGGCAAAGCTTTTTCGATAAACTTTTTCTTTAACTGACCCATTTTTCTAAATATTCTTAGACTCAAATAATAACCGCGCTAAATTAGTATTTGTTTTGCCACTAAAACAAATTGTTTTAAAAAATGCAGAAAGTGTTATTTTTACCAAACGCGCATTTACTATGAGAAGACACGTTTTTTATTTGTTTATGATATTTGTCAGCCTGCTGAAAACGCCTGTTTTTAGTCAGGGTTTGCTAATTAAGGGAGTTGTAATTGATGAAAATACCTCCTTGCCACTTTCTGCTGTTTCGGTAACTTTAGATAAAAAATTTAATACATTAACCGATGCGCATGGTTTTTTTTCGTTTTCGGTTCAGCCCGGAAAACACCAAATTAAAGTAAGCAGGGTAGGTTATAAGAACTACGATTTGGTTTTTGAAGAACAATTGGAAGGCAAACGAGAATTTCAAATTTCTTTGGCGCCATTTGTAAACCAATTGAATCAGGTGGTTATTGCAGGTTCTCGTGGGGCAAAAGAAGTAGCCAGGGAAGTGTCTTCGGTAAATATTATTCAACCCTATTTAATTAGCAATAGCAATGCTACTGATTTATCTGAAGTATTAAATAAAGTTCCAGGCGTAAGCGTGGTAGATGGGCAAGCTACCATTAGGGGTGGAGTGGGATTTTCTTACAATACGGGTAGCAGGGTGGCGGTATTATTAGATGACATGCCGCTATTGGGTGCCGATTTGGGGGATATACAATGGTCGTTTTTACCCATAGAAGCAGCCGAACAAATTGAAATAATTAAAGGTTCGGCATCTGTATTGTACGGTTCTTCTGCCTTAAATGGTACAGTAAATGTGCGCACTGGCTGGGGTACCACCAAACCAATTACAAAATTTCAGTTTTATGAGGGCATACTTTCTAATCCAAAAAGAAAGGAAATGATTTGGTGGTCGCCCTCCTCTCATCCCTCTAACAGCGGTATGTTTTATAGCCACAAGCAAAGTTGGGGTAAATTTGATTTGGTAGTTTGTGGAAATTTAAATGCAGTACACAGTCATCTGCAAGGAGCAGATTTATACAGGGGTAGAAATTATTTAAAAACGCGTTACCGCTTTACACCAAATTTAAGTGCGGGGATCAATGTTAATATGATGGTTGAGCAAGCCGGTCGTTTCTTTTTATGGGCCGATGCCGACACGGGTGCTTTAAAGCCTTTGGATAATTATGTGGTAGACGATTTCTTTAGAATAGTTTCTTTTGACCCGCATTTAGAATACAAAAAGGGGAAAACAACGCAAACGGTAAAGGCGCGGATGTACCAAGTAAAACGCTTTGTAGACAGAGCCGTTCACCCATTAGACAATGATGCTATTGCCAATTTATACGCCTTCGATTATAATTTAAAAACCAGTTTGTTTAAAAACTTTTACCTTACCTCGGGTACCTATTTAACAACTTTATGGGCGGTGGGTAATGTATATAAAGGTGAATTTGCGGGCTTTAGCAGGGCTATATTTAGTCAGGCCGATTACCGCTACAAACGTTGGAGCTTTGTATTGGGTGGGCGTTATGAAGTAAATGGTTTGGATAAATACCAAGAAAATACTGGACTGTTAAAAAGAATTGGTGGTAATTTTCAAGCTGCCGAAAAAACATTTTTACGCGCCAATTATTCAGAAGGCTATCGCTTTCCAACTATTGGTGAGAAATACGTAGAAGACAAGGCCGCAAGCATTCGTTTGTTTCCTAATGATAAGTTGGTTTCTGAGCGCGGTTTTACAGCTGAAATAGGCATGCAGCAAGGATTTAAAATTGGAAATTTTAATGGTTCCATTGACTTTGCGCTGTTCGATCAAGAATATGACAGTATGATAGATTTTAGGTTCGACCAATGGCTGTCTTCTATAGATTATCCTACTTTGCCAATTTGGCAAAGGGTGGGCTTTAAGGCCGTGAATATTGGAAAAACGCGTGCCGCAGGTTTTGAAATAAGTGTGTCGGGTGAAGGCAGAATTGGCGATGTTTTAATAAGAACATTGGGTGGTTTTACTTATTCCATGCCAATGAATTTAAGTACCAACCCAGAAATGGCAGATTGGGGAAATTATTGTACCGCCTTTTTTAATAGCATGGGCAAATTAGACAGCGCAAAATATTATGGTGCCTTATTGCCCTATAGAAATAGGAAGACGGCTAAATGGGATATAGAAGCGAGTATAAAAAAGTTTTCATTGGGTTATTCCCTCAATTATTTCAGCGTATATGAAAAAGTTGATGCATTCTTTCCGGTTTTTATTCCAAGTGTTAAAACATTTTTTGCAAGGGCTGGTAGCGGGAATTTGGTTCAAAACATACGTTTCTCTTACCAAATGACCCAACAAAGCAGGTTGGCCATATTAATAAATAACTTTACCAACGAGGAATATGCCACTCGTCCAGGAAAAATGGACCCAATGCGCAGTTTTAATGTGCAATTAAGGATAATGTTTTAATTAATGCGTTAATTGCGGCATGAAAAATAAGTCGCCAATTTTTGTACTGTTTGTTACCATCTTAATTGATTTATTGGGTTTTGGCCTCATTATTCCCATTCTACCCATTTTTGCCAAAGAATTAAATGCCACACCTTTTGTAATAGGATTAATTGCTGGAATTTATTCGTTGATGAACTTTTTGTTTGCCCCTTTTTGGGGAACCTTAAGCGACAAAATTGGAAGAAGGCCTGTAATGCTTATCAGCATATTTTTAACCATGCTTTCTTATGTGTTTTTCTCCTTTACGCACAGCTTAACTTTCTTAATTATTTCACGCATATTTTCGGGAATGGGTTCGGCAAATATTTCTGCTGCCCAAGCGTATATTGCAGATATTACCACGCCAGAAAATAGGGCAAAAAATATGGGAATCATAGGCGCCGGATTTGGTTTGGGTTTTATTTTTGGTCCGCCTGCAGGAGGTTATTTAAAATCAATAAGTGGCGAAGGAAGTGTGGATATAGTTGGCTATTTTGCTGCAGGTTTGTGTGCCTTTAATTTAATTTTGGCGTATTTGTATTTGCCTGAATCATTAAAGGTTAAAAATCCTTCAAAAGCATTTAGTTTTAAGCCTATTGCCAATATTATCCATGAACTTAAAAAGCCAGTTATTAGCGAGTTAATTTCTATCAATTTTTTGTTTGTGGTTGCCTTTTCAATGATGTCGTTAACAGCAGCCATTTTATGGGCCGAACACTACGGATTTGATACCAAACAAATTGGCTATGTGTTTATGTATATTGGGCTAACAGCGGCCATTGTTCAAGGTGGATTGGTTGGAAAATTGAGCAAGGCTTTTGGAGAGAAAAAATTACTGTCATATGGGTCATTACTAATGGCATTTGGCTTGGCTACTTTGCCATTTGCACCAACAGATATGTTCTTCTTTCAATTTATTAGTTTGGGTTTAATTTCATTGGCCAATGGTT
>CANFSD010000109.1 GCA_947449515.1 Bacteroidota bacterium | reverse complement strand
TAAATTTTTGGCACCAACCAATAGAACATACCAAAAGTCATTAGACCATTCCAGCCCAAAGCACCAGTATGCACGTGTGCAACGATCCAATCTGTAAAATGCGCAATGGCATTTACGTTTTTCAAACTCAACATTGGACCTTCAAAAGTTGCCATACCATATGCGGTAACACCCACAGCAAAGAATTTCAAAACAGGTTCATCACGAACCTTATCCCAAGCACCTCTTAAAGTTAATAGGCCATTGATCATACCACCCCAAGATGGTGCAATCAACATAATAGAGAAAACAACACCTAATGACTGCGCCCAATCTGGTAATGCAGAATATAATAAATGGTGAGGACCAGCCCAGATATATAAGAAAATCAATGTCCAGAAGTGAACAATTGATAATTTATAAGAATAAACAGGACGGTTTACCGCTTTAGGCAAATAGTAATACATCATACCTAAATAAGGAGTGGTTAAGAAAAATGCAACCGCATTATGTCCATACCACCATTGTACCAAGGCATCTTGCACACCGGCATATAACATATAACTTTTTGTAAAGCTAATTGGCAATTCAAATGAGTTAACAATATGCAAAACGGCTACAGTAATAAAAGTTGCCAAATAGAACCAAATGGCAACATACATGTGGCGCTCGCGGCGCTTAATAATAGTACCAATCATATTGATACCAAATACTACCCAAACCAAGGTAATTGCTATATCAATTGGCCATTCTAACTCAGCATATTCTTTACTTGTAGTTAAACCTAATGGCAAGGTAATAGCCGCAGCTAAAATAATTAATTGCCATCCCCAAAAGTGAATATTACTTAATACATCACTAAATAACCTTGCCTTACACAAGCGTTGAAGTGAATAATAAATTCCCGCAAAAATTGCATTACCAACAAAGGCAAAAATCACCGCATTGGTATGCAATGGTCTTAAACGGCCAAATGAAGTAAATGGTAAGTTGAGATTTAATGCTGGATAGTAAAGCTGGATCGCAATGACCAACCCTACCAACATACCCACCACGCCAAAAATAACAGAGGCAATGATGAAGTTCCGGACGATCCGGTTGTCGTAGTTGAAATTTTCCACTTGCATAGGTTCAATAATTAGTTTTAATGAACCAAAAATACTGACCGCAAGCAGACATAAAAATGACATTCCTTATTAGGGATACTGATTTTTATCAGTTTTTGAGGAATGCTTTTCGAAGCCTATTTTTCTTCCGTGTCTTCCTTAACAGGCTTATCCTCAAAGAGAATTCGCACAGATGGTGTATAATCATCCTCCATTTGGCCATTTTTCACAGACCAAATAAAGGCAATTAGAAACCCAAGAGCCATTACCAAACTGCAACCAATTAATAAAAACATAATTTTCATAAGGCAATATTAAATTAAAATAATCGGTTCTTTTTGGCAAATAAATAGGTTGAAACCGTAGTAAATAAAATAACACTTATACTACTTATGGGCATTAAAATAGCCGCAATTATTGGCGATAATAAACCTTGAACAGCAAAGCTCAAACCAAAAATATTATAGAGCAATGAAATCACAAAACTAGCATGAATCACTCCTAAGGTGCTTTTTGCATACTTGAAATAATTTCCCAACTTTTCAAATCCAGTAGCATCCATAATCACATCACTGCCTGGAGAAAAATGAGCAGTATTTTCAGTAATTGAAATACCTAAATCTGCCACTTTTAATGCACCGGCATCATTTAAACCATCGCCTAACATGGCTACCTTGGCGCCACTTTCACGCAATTGATGGATGTATAACATTTTTTCAGAAGGGCTCATGTTAAATAACATCTGTGCGTTTTTTGGAAACACTTGCAACAAACGTTCTCGCTCTGAATCATTATCGCCACTTAACAAACTCAATTGATAGGTGTTTGATAAATTACCCACCAGGGCTGATAATCCTTCTCTGTAGGCTTGGGTAATTTCAAAATAACCTGCACAATTTCCATCAAAAGCCACATAAACCCGGGTTGCCAAAACATCTGCGTTTTTATCTTGCTGTATTTGAAGGTAGGTGGCAGAACCAATTTGAATGGCTACATGATTTATTGTAGCCGAAATTCCTTTACCTGCATGCTCTTGGTAATTTTCAATCAGGTATTTTATTGAATCGGTTTCTGGCAAAAATCCTGCTATTTTCTTACTCAAAGGATGAACAGAATTTCCGCAAACGGCCTTAACCCAATTCCTTTGCAAGCCCGATAATGGGTCCCCAAAATAATGAATTCCAGATTCGGCAGCCTGTGTAATGGTACCTGTTTTATCAAAAACCAAGTGATCTACCTTGGCCATTTTTTCTACAATATCCGGCGATTTTAAATAAAATTTACTTCTACCCAACATCCTCAAACTATTCCCCAAGGCAAAAGGAGAAGACAAAGCTAAAGCACAAGGACAGGCAATAATCAATACCGCGGTAAAGGCATTTAAACTGCGGCTTGGGTCGAACCAAAACCAAAATGCGGCAGAGGCAAAGGCTATTATTAAAAGTGCAAAGGTAAAATACCTGCTCACAATAGACTGAAAACTTTGAATGCTACTTTGTTGGTCTTTGGCAAAATGTTCGCTGTTCCACAATTGAGTAAGATAACTTTGAGAAACAGTTTTACAAACCTCTAATTCAATTGAACTCCCAACTTGTCGGCCTCCAGCATAAATTACCTCACCCAAAACTTTTTCAATCGGATCATTTTCTCCAGTAACAAAACTGAAATCAATTTGGGCCGAACCTTTTAAAAGAATTGAATCAGCAGGAATAATTTCATTGTTGCGAATAATAATGCGATCACCTATTTTTAATTGTGTTACAGGAACAGTAGTTTCTTTGGTGTTTTGCAAAACCGAAACTGCTACAGGAAAATAAGATTTATAATCGCGTTCAAATGAAAGCGTATCAATGGTGCGTTGTTGCACCCACTTGCCTAACAAAAGAAAGAAGACCAAGCCTGCCAAAGTATCAAAAAAACCTATGCCAGAGTGGGTAATTACCTCATAAGAACTGCGCGTAAACATGACCAATATTCCCAAAGCCAACGGAAAATCAATGTTTACAACACCCTTACGTAAACTTCTGTAGGCGGAAATAAAATAATCTTGTGCAGAATATAAAAAAACAGGAAGCGCAAGACCCATATTTAAAAACCCAAATAATTTGGAAAGGTAGGAGGATGAAAAACTATCTAACCCAAAATATTCAGGAAAACTAATCAGCATAATATTACCAAACCCAAATCCTGCTACCCCCAGTTGGTAAAGTAATCGATTGGAATTTTGCTGTTTCTTCTTGCCTTCTAAATCATTTAAATTGAGAGAAGGCTCATACCCAAGACCACTTAATAATTCTACAATTTGCCTGAGGCTACTATGGTTGTGGTCGAAAGTAATGCTCAGTTGTTTGCGTAAAAAATCTACCCGAGAATTTTTTACCCCTTTATCAAGTTTGTAAAGATTTTCCAGCAACCAAATGCAACTGCTACAATGCATAGTTGGCATATGAAAAGTAATGCGGGAAATTTTGTCATCACGGTACTGAAGTAATTGCCTTTGTATTTGATCATCATCAAGAAAATTAAATTTAACTTTGGAAACAGGATTTTTTAAACTCAATCCTGGCTTATCCGCTAATTCGTAGTAGTCGCAGAGATTATTTTGGGACAATAACTCGTAAACACCTTTACATCCTACACAACAAAAATTTTTATCATCAAAGGAAATAACTGAGTTGGGTAGGCTATCTCCGCAATGAAAACAAGTGCTAACTATTAATTGAGTTTCCTTCCCCATTCTATCCTAAAAATATTGCGCGTTGTGAATTCATAAAAAAAGAGTGGTCTTTATTAAAAATCATATCTTCCAAAATATCATTTCTATTAACACCAGTTACCAATAAAAAGGAATCCAAACCAACCAATAAATCGAGCAATTCGGAATAATAATTTTCTGGATAAACCCTATTGATAGAAAAATGCAATTTATAATTTTTCAGGTAATCAATGATGCCTTTTTCATTTGCCGAACTATGCTCTGTTACCACCACATTTAAAATCAAATTATTGTCTAACATTTGATCACCCATAAGGTACATAAACAACTTAATGGCATCAAAGGAACGCTTACTGCCATCATAGATTAAGACTATATTTTTAAATGAAATTTGTTCGCATGACAATAATAAAATTGGGCATTTGGTATTGCGCATTAAAGACTCTATAGAATCAAATGAGTTTTTATTGATATTGGCCTTCTTAAAAATATCTTTTCCAATCAAAAATAGATCATTGTACAGGCTCTCATTCACTAAATCTTCATTGGTTTCTTCCGAACCAATAAACACCTTTGCCCTTAAATTTAAATCTTCACATTTTTTCACAAAGCGAGAAATAAATTCACCACTGTTATTTAAATCAGTATGAAGAATTTTTTCTATGATTTCAGTCCGGGTGTACTGACTATTCAGATGTTCCATGCAATCAAAAACATCGTTCAAATTACCGGTACTTATACCTTCTACAAAGGCTCCATTAAAATGATCTTGCTGATTATGAAAGATTTTCATAGAGCAATCCAACAGACGTTCAGCATCCTCTGTACCATCCATTAATATTAACATATTTCGTACCACGGCTATTCTTATTTCTAATCTCAAAACTACTTTTGAAACAGAAATTAAAACATGACCTAACTCAAATGGACCTATGATTTAAGTCATATATTAAAGATTATCAGAATCTGAGCTAGTTTGAAAGGGAGTTAAATTAGATTGTTTTGTTAAAAAATCGCGGGTGTATTCATACCCTCTTTGATAAATTTCTTTAGCAGATGATAATTTTAAAAGATGAAATCCTGCCAGTTCAGGTGGTTCAATAAACATATCACATGCGCCAATTAGATTCAACATATTTGCGCGCAAACCTATATGAATAATCCTATCTAGGTAATTTCTAGCACCCAAATATTTAGGTTCGGGATGCAATGGATTTACATGGATTCCAATAATATTTTTACATTGACCCATTAATGGCTGCACTGGTAAATTATTCATTAAACCTCCATCCACATAATGGTGCCCGTTTATCAATTGAGGTTTAATTAGAAATGGAAATGCCATGCTTGCAATTAAGGGGTCAATAATATTTCCCTGACTAAAATAAGCTGTTTCTGCGAGGTCAATATCTGTACAAGCAATTACCATAGGCTTTTTAAGCTCTTCAAAATTTTTAGCCCTCAAAGTCTTTTGCAAAACTTTACGAATACCATCAGGTTGGGTTAAACCCATTTTAAAACCACGAAAACTTAAAAGATTATGAAGGTCTAAATCCAAAAAAATCTCCATCATTTCTTCAGGCTTATAGCCATCGGCATATAGAACGCCTGCAATTGCACCAGCACTTGCCCCAGAAATAAGTTGTGGAGAAATGTTAAATTCTTCTAAGGCTTTTATAACCCCAACATGAGCAAAACCTCTTACACCACCACCAGAAAATACAATACCAGTTTGAAATGGTAAATTAACCATTACACAGAGGCGTGTGAAATTCTTTCTAAAGCAGTTTTATTGAGGATACGGATTTTCTTGCCTTCCATATCAATGAGTTTATCAGATTTAAATTCCGATAACAAACGTATAACAGTTTCGGTGGCTGTTCCAACAATGTTTGCAATATCCTCTCTAGGTAAAGTAACAGAGATTAAGTTTTCATCTGTATTGGCATCATCCTGAAATGTTTTTTGTAAAAACAATAAAGTTTCTGCCAAACGCTCGCGAACACTTTTTTGGGCTAAACTTTGAATCCGCTCATCGGCTATACCCAAATCATGGCAAAGCGACTTCAACATGTGCTTATTGATTTGAGAATTTTTTTCTAACAATTCTAAGAAAACCAATTTAGGAATAAAGCAACAAACGGTATCTTCTATACAAGTTGCAGTAGCAACCAATGG
>CANFSD010000108.1 GCA_947449515.1 Bacteroidota bacterium | reverse complement strand
ATAATTTAGCACCTCAAATTTTTCTGTATCTTTGTTTCATTCAATCACCTGGGCTTTTTACCCTAAATTGTTTTGAACCATGAGTAAAAAAGGAAGAATATTAGTCGCCATGAGTGGCGGCATTGACAGTACCGTTGCGGCTGTTATGTTAGCCGAAGAAGGCTATGAAGTTGTAGGAATCACCATGAAAACGTGGGATTACCAAAACAGTGGAGGTAGCAAAAAAGAAACGGGTTGCTGCAGTTTAGATTCAATAAACGACGCCAGAGCTATTGCAGTTCAATATGGTATCCACCATTTAATTTTAGATATCAGGGATGAATTTGGCGATTTTGTAATCGATAATTTTATTGAAGAATACCTGGCTGGAAGAACGCCAAACCCTTGTGTATTATGCAATACACATATCAAATGGGAAGCTTTACTTAAACGTGCCAACCAGTTAGATTGTGAGTTCATAGCCACTGGTCATTATGCCCAAATACGTCAAGAAAACAACCGTTATGTAATCAGTCGTGGCCTCGATCATCACAAAGACCAAAGCTATGTTTTGTGGGGTTTAAGTCAAGAAAGTTTGGCTCGAACCAAATTTCCTTTAGGTGGTTTTCACAAAACAGACATAAAGCAAATGGCCATAGATAGAGGCTTTACAGAATTAGCGGCCAAGAGTGAAAGTTATGAAATTTGCTTTGTACCCGATAACGATTACCGTGGATTTTTAAAACGCAAAGTAGAAGGACTGGAAGAAAAAGTGAATGGCGGAAACTTTGTAAACAAGGAAGGTAAAGTTTTAGGAAAACACCGCGGATATCCATTTTACACAGTAGGGCAGCGCAAGGGATTAGAAATAGCTTTAGGAGAACCCATGTTCGTTTTAGAAATTCAACCGCAAACAAATACAGTTGTTTTAGGGAGGGAAGAAGACCTACAAAGAAATGGAATGTGGGTAAGAAACCTTAATTTGCAGAAGTATGGTCAAATAATTTCACCCATGGAATCGTTAACCAAAGTACGTTACAAAGATGCCGGAACCAATGCAAATATTGTAGAAGTGGATGGAAGAATGAAAGTTGATTTTCACTCATTGGTAAAAGGAATTGCGCCTGGACAAAGCGCAGTGTTTTATGAAGGAAATGATGTAATTGGTGGGGGATGGATTCAATCGAGTTTTGATATTTAATGATAAAAATTTGAACCTAAAAATTGAACATAAATACAGCTTAAAAACGCTTTCATGCGCTTTATTACTGGTATTGCTGGCTCTTGCTGCTTGTAAAAAAGCAGAGCCAACAGAAAGTTCAATTGATTTAGGTTATAACTTTTTCCCTTCAGATTCTGGCCTGGTAAAATATTATGCTGTAGACTCAATTGCTTTCAGTGATATTTCACATAGCAGTGATACATTTCATTTTTTTCTAAAAGAAGAATTTGCAGGTCTTATCTCTGGTCAAACCTTACAGTATCACAGGGAAATATTAAGGTCGGTTCGAACCGATTCTTCTCAAAATTGGCAGGCCAGAAGCACCGTTTTTACCATCCTAAATAAGAATAATTTAGAATGGGTAGAGGACAATATCAGGCAAGTAAAATTAACTTTTCCTATAGGTAATGTGCTTTCATGGAATGGAAATCAAACCAATAATTTGGGCAGAAAAACTTTCTTACTACAAAACCTGCATCAAGCCTATAACAATGGCGATACCATTTTTAACGATTGCGTGAGTATCCAAGAAGCACTTGCAAACAATGCCGTAGAGGAGATTTTCATTCGGTCTGTATACTGCAAGGGTATTGGGCTAATAGATTTTACCAATAACAATTTAAACACCCAATTAACAGGTGTGTCTGGCTATAAAATCCGCCAAAAATTAATTTACTACCAATTGCCATGAGGTTTTTATTATTAGCTGTATTATTAATTGGTTCGAACCTACACGCGCAACAGCGTTTTTATTTTGTGAGTTTTAAAGATAAGCCCAACTTTAAAACGCAACTCTACCAACCAGCAAGCTATATTTCTGCAAAGGCTATTGAACGCAGAACCCGAAATAGGGTTCCGCTGAATGAAAATGATATTCCACCAGACACATCTTATGTGAGGCAATTGGCAGATTTAAATTTAACCATGTACGGCAATAGCAGGTGGTTTAATGGTTGTATTGTATTAAGTGCGCAAAAGAATATTGTAGATTCTATTAAAAAGTTGGCATTTGTTGCCAATGTAAGCTATTTAGGTCCTGCCTATTTTTACGATGAAAGTGGCGATGCCAGTGAAAACAGTTTAGAAAATCAATTGAATATTTTAGAACAGAGTTTTCAAAACAAAGCCATTTTAAATGATACATTAATTACAGGAAAAAGTGAGAGTCAAATCAGACAACTCAACGATCAAGGCTTTGTAAAAAAAGGCATTGCAGGAAAAAATGTACTCATTGCTGTAATTGATGCTGGCTTTAAAAATGTTGACCAATTGGTTCCTTTTAAAAAGTTAATGAAGGACAAACAAATTTTATCGTCCTATGATTTTGTAGAAAAAGAAGAGGAGGTTTTTGACGACGATCCGCATGGAACGGCGGTATTAAGTTGTATGGCAGCCCAACAACCTGGTGTTATCTGGGGAACTGCCACCAATGCTCAATATATTTTATTGCGCAGTGAAAATGCCGCAAATGAATACCTCGTAGAGGAATATTTTTGGGCTTTGGCTGCTGAATATGCCGATAGCGCCGGCGCCGATATTATTAATTCTTCATTGGGTTATACCAAACACGATGAAAAAAGCATGGGCCATAAATACGGGGAATTGGATGGTAAAACTACGCTTATAACCAGGGCAGCAGAAATTGCCACAAGCAAAGGTATTTTGGTGTTGGTGAGTGCAGGTAATGAAGGCGACGACCCATGGCGACAAATCAGCGCTCCAGCAGATGCACCGCATGTTTTAACCGTTGGGGCCGTTGATAAATTTAATGCCTATGCTGGATTTAGTTCGGTAGGACCAACAGCAGATAAAAGAATTAAACCAGATGTGAGCACACTTGGAAAAGGAGTAACCTTATTGGCTGCAGATGGCAAAGTTTTTGAGGGCAATGGCACCTCTTATTCTTGTCCGCTCATTGCAGGTGTTGCTGCTCAATTATTAGAATTAGCGCCTAGGAGCAGTGCAGAAAAAATAAAAGAGGCCTTAATGTTAAGCAGCTCTCAATATTTCAAGGCAGATAAATACGTTGGTGCCGGAATTCCAGATATTGAATTGGCCGCTAAAATGCTTATGGTACAACAAGACAGTTTGCTGGATGTTAGAGAACTTCAGGATCAAAATTTTCACATTAGCATCAATGCAAGGGCTCCGCAGAAGATTGTATTGGTAATAGAAGAACCTGTCAAAGGTGAAATTGATAGAATTACACTTACACTTAAAAAAGGTTCGAACCGATTCTTGCTAAAGGGCTATAAAAAACGCCCAAGCGGTTTGTACCACTTGAGCGCTGAATTTCTTTCGCACAAGGCGTATTTTGAATTTATGATGCCTTAACTTTTTCTGTTCTAAGTTCAGGAATATTTACTTGTAACAAGTAAAATCCGCCAAATAAAATTGCATTGTAAACCAAATCAGATGCGAATGTATTTTGGAAAAACGGCCATCCAGCAATGTAGCTATTCATTACACCAGCTAAATCATGTGTGTACAATTGGCCCATACTGGCAGGATAGAAGAAAGAGAAATTGGTAATTAAGTAAAATGCAAATGAAGCTACCATTGAGCCAAATGCTACATTATACCAAGTTAAATTGTTTTTCAATTTAGTACCAATGAAAATTGAAACTAAAAACCCAGCATAAGTAATCAAAACTTCAATACCATAAAAAGGTAAAAACATATCACTAATTACCATTGCCGCAATTGGAATGATATATGCCAAATACTTTTTGTTTAAATAGGCACCACCAAATAATGCAATAGCACCAATTGGACTAAAATTAGGAGCATGTGGAATTAAGCGCAACAATGCAGCCGTAAAAATCAATGAAACGATGGTAAGAAATCTTTTATTCATGGTGTTTTGTTCTTGAGGCGAAAATAAGAAGCTTTTAAGAGAATACAAGTAATATTCGAAATTCTAAATTCATATTTTTACACAAATTCAAATTTTGATATGTTTATAAACACTCGCATGCGCCGAAAGGTTTATAAAAAGGCAAAAACTTTGCATAAAAAATTTGTCGCACTCACCCTAAAGTCCTTAAATTGCGAGCATAAACAAAATTCACAATACCCAAACACGATTTTCGTTTATAGAAATTATTCCAAAGAATTAAACATTAATCAAAATATCAACATAATGAAAAAAGGTTTATTTTTAGCTGGAGCTTTTGCATTGCTATTAGGCATCAAAAGTAGCAGTGCTCAAACACCTGCGCCAGTTGCCCCAAACCAAACTGTTCTATTAGAGGAAGTAACTGCTGCCCCTGGAGAGATGAAAATCTCTTACAAAAAGTACCGTTTGCCAAATGGTTTAACTGTTATTGTGCACGAAGATCACTCTGATCCAATTGTACACGTAGAAGTTACCTACCACGTAGGTTCGGCAAGAGAAACCCCAGGTAAATCTGGATTTGCGCATTTCTTTGAACACATGATGTTCCAAGGTTCCATTCACGTGAGAGACGAAGAACACTTTAAAATTGTTCAAGGTGCGGGTGGTCAAATGAACGGTACTACCAACCGCGATCGTACAAATTATTTCGAAACTTTGCCTGCAAACTACCTAGAAACAGCACTTTGGTTAGAAGCTGATAGAATGGGTTTCTTATTAGATTCGGTAACACAAAAGAAATTTGAAGTACAACGTGCTACGGTTAAAAATGAAAAAGGACAACGTGTAGACAATGTTCCTTACGGTAAAAGAGAAGAAATTAAGGATGCCGCTTTATACCCAGTTGGCCACCCATATAGCTGGCCAACTATTGGTTATTTGGAAGATTTAGACCGTGTAAATGTTGACGATTTAAAAAACTTCTTTATGCGCTGGTACGGACCAAACAATGCTTGTGTGGTTATTTCTGGTGATGTAAACGCAGCAGATGCGATTAAATTAACTGAAAAATATTTTGGTCCAATTCCAAAAGGCCCAGAGGTACGTGCACAAAGGGTAGAGGCCGTAAGATTGCCAGATAACAAGTATGTTAATTATGGCGACAATGTATTTGCACCGATGTATGCATTTACATATCCTACAGTTAAGAATTACCACCCAGACGAAGCTGCATTAGATGTTTTGGGTTACGTGTTAGGAAATGGTAACAACTCTATTCTTTACAAAAACTTTGTAAAACCTGAAAAAGCTTTTCAAGCTGTATCATTTAATAGCGGTTATGAATTGTCGGGTGAGTTTGGGGTAATCTTTGTTGCCATGCCAAATTTTGAAGGCGATAACGATATTGAAAAAGGTTTTATGGCTGCCTTGGATGAATTTGAGGCTAAAGGTGTAAATGATGACGATTTGAACCGCGCTAAAGGTCAATTTGAGACCAGCATTATTCAAAGCATGCAAAGTATTGGAAGCAGGGCTAGCATTTTGAGCCAAACTTGGTATTTAAGTCATGGCAACCCACGTTTAGACAAAAATTACAATTTGGCAGATGAATTGGCGCGCTATAATAAAGTTACCAAAGAAGATGTAATGCGCGTTTTCCGCCAATACATTAAGGGTAAAAATTATACACTGGTAAATGTTTTCCCTAAGAAAGCCAATGCCGCTGCCAATAAGGATGAAGCAAAAGAAACACAAAGTTCTGGTACGGCTGTTAAAACAGAATTGGAATACAAAGGATTAAGCTATACTGCACCAAAAGACAATTTCGACAGAAGCAAACGTCCTGCTCCAGGCCCTGCTAAACTTACTGAAATACCTAGTTTTTATACTACCAATTGGGACAATGGTATCAAGGTAATTGGTTCTGAAACCAAAGAATCTCCAATGGTTACCATTCTTTTAAATATGAAAGGTGGAAATATTGCTGTTGGTGATCCTGCAAAAAGTGGCTTGGCCAATTTAACTGCAGCTATGATGGGGGAGGCTTCCCAAAATTATACCAGTGAGCAAATGGAAAATGAATTGGATAAATTGGGTAGCTCTATCAATTTTGGCGCAGGTTCAGACAATCATT
>CANFSD010000107.1 GCA_947449515.1 Bacteroidota bacterium | reverse complement strand
GCCAACAAACGCAGTTTGGAAGTTCTTATAATTGGTTCGGGCCTTGCCGGAGCCTCAGCAGCTGCTTCATTGGCAGAATTAGGCTATAAAGTAAAAGTATTTTGTTTCCAAGATTCTGCTCGTCGTGCGCACAGTATTGCGGCACAAGGAGGTATCAATGCAGCAAAAAATTACCAAAACGATGGTGATTCAACCTACCGTTTATTTTACGATACTATTAAAGGCGGTGATTACCGTGCGCGTGAAGCAAACGTTTATCGTTTAGCTGAAGTGAGTGCAAATATCATCGACCAATGTGTGGCATCTGGTGTGCCATTTGCACGCGAATACGGAGGCTTATTGAGCAACCGTTCTTTTGGTGGTACCCAAGTGCAAAGAACATTTTATGCTGCTGGACAAACCGGTCAACAGTTGTTATTAGGTGCCTACAGTGGCTTACAACGCCAAGTAGGTATGGGTAATGTAAAAATGTATGCCCGTCATGAAATGTTAGAAGTAGTTACTATTGATGGCGTTTGTAGAGGTATTATTGCCCGCGACCTTACCACTGGTAATTTAGAGCGCCATTTTGGACATGCTGTATTGTTATGTACTGGTGGATACGGAAACGTATTTTACCTTTCAACCAATGCTATGGGTTCTAACGTAACTGCAGCTTGGAAAGCACATAAGAAAGGTGCTATGATGGCAAACCCTTGCTTTACACAAATTCATCCAACTTGTATTCCTGTTTCTGGCGATCACCAATCAAAATTAACTTTGATGAGTGAGTCATTAAGGAATGATGGTAGAATTTGGGTTCCAGCTAAAAAAGAAGATGCCATTGCATTGCGTGAAAACAGGATCAAACCAAATGATATTAAAGAAGAGGACAGAGATTACTATTTGGAAAGAAGATATCCTGCCTTTGGTAATTTAGTGCCACGCGACGTAGCTAGCCGTGCTGCCAAAGAAAGATGTGATGCTGGATTTGGCGTAAACAAAACTGGTGAAGCTGTATTCTTGGATTTTGCATTTAATACCAAGCGTTACGGTAATATGGAAGCAACTAAAAAAGGTATCCATAACCCAACAGAAGATCAAATTGTAGAAATGGGTCGTGCCGTTGTAAAAGAAAAATATGGCAACTTGTTTGACATGTACCAACAAATTACCGGTGTTAATCCATACGAGCAACCAATGATGATTTATCCTGCTGTGCATTATACAATGGGTGGATTATGGGTGGATTATAACTTGATGACCAATATCCCAGGTTTATATGCATTGGGAGAAGCAAACTTCTCAGACCATGGTGCAAACCGTTTGGGCGCATCTGCTTTGATGCAAGGTTTGGCAGATGGTTATTTTGTAATTCCATACACAATTGGTGCTTATTTGAGCAAAGAAATCATGACCAAAGCAATCTCTACCGACCATGAAGCATTTGTGGCAGCAGAGAACAAGGTTAAAGGTACTATTGACCAATTAATGGGTATTAAAGGAAGCAAATCTGTGGATCATTTCCACAAACGCCTTGGCTTAATTATGTGGAACAAATGTGGTATGGCGCGTAATTCTGAAGAATTAACCAAAGCCATTAGCGATATTCAAGCATTAAGAAAAGAATTCTGGAGCGAAGTACGTATTCCAGGAGAAGCAAACGAAATGAATCCTGAATTGGAAAAAGCAGTTCGTGTAGCAGATTTCTTAGAGCTAGGTGAATTAATGTGTAAAGATGCCTTAACCCGTAACGAAAGTTGTGGTGGCCATTTCCGTGAAGAATTCCAAACAGAAGAAGGTGAAGCAATGCGTGATGACGAACATTACAAATATGTTGCCGCTTGGGAATATTTTGAAGGAAACACCTGGGAATTACACAAGGAAGATTTGGTTTACGAAAACATTAAAATTGCCCAAAGAAGTTATAAATAAAGGCTTTTAGCTATTGGCCTTTGGCTCTTAGCTGAAAACATTTTGCAAAAATAACCTATTAATAAAAAAGCCAAAGGCTCACAGCTAAAGGCTAAAAGCTTAAATAAAAATGGAAAAAAATTTAAATCTCAGTTTAAAAGTTTGGCGTCAAAAAAATGCCAAAGATAAAGGTCAGTTCGAAACCTATAAAGTGAACGATATTTCTACCGATATGTCGTTTCTAGAAATGTTCGACGTTTTAAATGAAAGACTCATTGTAGAGGGAAAAGAACCTATTGCTTTTGACCACGATTGTCGTGAAGGAATTTGTGGCATGTGCAGTATGTTTATCAATGGCAGACCACATGGCCCTAAACAAGGTATTACTACTTGCCAATTACACATGCGTAGCTTCAACGATGGCGATACCATTGTAGTTGAACCATGGAGAGCTTCACCATTCCCTGTAATTAAGGATTTGGTAGTAGACAGATCTGCTTTTGATCGTATTATCTCAGCGGGTGGTTTTATTTCAATTAATACTGGAAATGCCCAAGATGCAAATGCTTTGCCAATTCCAAAAGACGATGCAGATGAGTCATTTGCTGCAGCTTCTTGTATTGGTTGTGGTGCTTGCGTTGCCGCTTGTAAAAATGCATCAGCAATGCTATTTGTTTCGGCTAAAGTTTCTCAATTTGCTTTGTTGCCGCAAGGACAACCTGAAAGAAAACAACGCGTAATGGAAATGGTAGCGCAAATGGACAGCGAAGGTTTTGGTTCATGTACCAATACTGGCGCTTGTAGTGCTGAATGCCCTAAGGAAATTTCTTTAACGCATATTGCTAGAATGAACAGAGATTATATCTCAGCAGAATTAAGTTCATCTAAATAATTCAAGCCTAAAAGGCAAAAACAAGTAAAACCACGGTTACATTTATGTAATCGTGGTTTTTTTATTGAGCAAATGCAACAAAATCCCTTAATTTAGCATCTTCTAATTTTACCCCATGGTAATGGTCAAATTGCGTAAATTCATTGTTGTACTAATTCTATTATTGAGTAGCACCTCTCCTATTTTTGCTACGCATTACAGAGCAGGTGAAATTACCTACAAACAAATTTCGGGGTATACTTATGAAATAACGGTATTCACCTATACCGACCCAGCAAATACTGCCGCAGACAGACAAGAAATAGAAGTTTTTTTTGGGGATGGAAAATCTGAAATTGTTCCGCGCGCAAATGGGAATGGACAAATTGTAAATCCAGACATTAACAATACGATAAAGATGAATATTTATCGTACCACCCACACTTATCCTGGCCCCTATACTTACCTCATCAATATTACAGATCAAAACCGCGTAGATGGTATTAAAAATATTAATGGCGGAAAAAGTGTAAGTATTCCTATTTACATAGAATCTCTTTTAAATGTTAAACCATCTATTGGCAATAACCAATCACCTGTATTGTTAATGCCTCCGGTAGATGTAGGTTGCGTAAATAAAACCTTTACCCATAATCCTTCTGCCTACGACCCCGATGGGGATAGTTTGGTATTTAGCATCATAGCTCCAAAAATGTCAATGGGCATTGAGGTACCTAATTTTACCATTCCAAGTCATTCAGATACTTTTCATATTGAGTTAAATACAGGCCAACTAACTTGGCGCACCCCTTTGGAAGCTGGTCATTACAATTGGGCCATTTTAATTCAAGAATTTAGAGCGGGTAAAATGATTGGGTTTGTGGTTAGAGATATGCAGGTGTATATCTATAACAATTGCGATAACAACCCTCCTGTTTTGAATGTGCCAAATGACACTTGTGTTGAGGCAAACAAATTATTGCAAAGAAATATTTTGGCCACAGATCCCAATCCTGGTCAAAGCATCAAACTCCAATATTTTGGCGGGCCATTTGTACAAATGAACAGCCCTGCAAAAATGACCCCTACCAATCCAGAGGGCCCTTATACAGGCGTTACAGGAATATTTAAATGGAGTCCGAGTTGCAATGCAATTAGGTATACGCCGCACATGGCCGTATTTAAAGCCATGGACAACCACAATACCAATCCTTTGTTTGATATTAAGTATTGGAATATTAAGGTGGTTGGGCCAGCGCCGCAAAATGTAGGTATTGTAAAAGACAGTAATGGTTTTAAATTAAGCTGGGACCGAGATACCTGTAGAATTGCCTTAGGTTATAAAATATACCGTAGAATTGATTCCAGTTATTGGCAGCATTCAGCATGCGAAACGGGTGTTCCGGCCTATACCGGTTATGTATTGTTTGATACCACAAAAGGAGTAAACAATGCGCGTTATTTTGATAATAACAATGGCAAAGGCATTTCTCCCCTCATTAGGTATTGCTATTTAGTGACCAGTTGGTATTATCCAAGAAATGAAGATGGCACGGTAATATTAATTGGAGAGAAAACAGAAAGTTATGCCAGCAAAGAAGTTTGTGATATTATCTTAAGAACACAGCCCATTATCACCAAAGTTAGTGTTGAAAGCACTTCAAACACAGCAGGGAAAATTCAAGTAGAATGGCTCAAACCAACCATTTTGGATTCAAACCAATTTAAGCCACCCTATAAATTCCAATTACAGCGATCAACCCAAGCCGCGTCTAATTTTAGCAATGTGGGTTCGGAACAAACCTATTCCTCTTTTTCTCAATTACAGGATGCTTATTACTTAGATTCAAGTTTAAATACCCTTAACCAAACTTATTACTACAAGGTCTTATTTTATTGCACCAATAATGGCAATGATGAATTAATTGAAGAAAGCAATGTGGCAGGATCTGTTAAATTAAGTATAGGGAGCACCAACAGAACTTTGGTATTAAATTGGAAAGCAGATGTGCCATGGATCAATAAAGAAAGTGTTATTTACAAAAAGAATGCATTCAATATTTTTGACTCAATAGGCACCACCACCAGTAATCAATTTATTGATACAGGATTGGTGAATGGCAAAACCTATTGTTATTTAGTTGAAACCAAAGGCGGATATAATCCGCAGTACTATGCAGCTTTATTGCGCAATAAATCACAGGAAGTTTGTGGCATTCCAATAGATACTATAAGGCCATGTTCACCTGCATTTACTATTGATACTCCATGTAATTCTTTCACTGCATTAGAAGTAAAATTAAATTGGAACTATCCAACCACTTGCGATCAAGATGTGGTAAAGTATAGAATTTATTGGCGTAAAAACACAAGTGAAGTTTGGAAATTATTAGACAGTGTTGGGTTCGGTTCGAACCAATATATTGATAAAAGGGAGCAATTAAAGTTTTCTATTGCGGGTTGTTATGCCGTGGCAGCAGTTGATTCATTTAACAACCAGAGTTATTTAACCAATGTCAAATGCATTGATAATTGCCCATTTTACAGTATCCCAACAGTTTTCACCCCCAATGCAGATGGCAAAAATGATTTATTAAATCCATTCCCATACAGGTTTATTGACAAGGTTGATATTAGCATTTATAACCGCTGGGGACAGGAGGTTTTTCATACCAATGATATTGATATTAATTGGAATGGTTGCGACCAAAAATCGGGTGCAGAATTGAGTGAAGGCGTGTATTATTACATTGCCGAGGTAAGTGAAAGTTATTTAGACGGAAGTAAAAAACGCGTACTGAGAGGTACTATTAATATTATTAAATAAGTGTTTACAGGAATTATTGAAACAACAGGAACTGTTTTGGAACTCGTCCCAATCAACAGCAATTTAGATTTATGGATTGGGTCGAACCTAAGCCATGAATTGAAGATAGACCAAAGCGTGGCGCATAATGGCGTATGCTTAACGGTGGTTGAATTAAGGGAAAACGCGCATAGGGTAACTGCTATTGCAGAAACACTTTCCAAGACCAATTTGGGCAAATTAAAGCTAGGGCAAACAATGAATATTGAACGTTGTATGTTGGCCAATGGAAGGTTTGATGGCCATATAGTGCAAGGCCACGTAGACGATTGGGCAATATGCAGTCAAATTACCGACAAGAATGGCAGTTGGGAATTTCAGTTTACTTTGAACCAAGAAGAGCAGGCCAATTTATTGGTACCAAAAGGAAGTATTTGTATCAACGGAACCAGTTTAACGGTGGTTCAATGCCAGGCCAATACCTTTTCGGTTGCTATTATTCCGTATACCTATGCGCATACCAATTTTAAGGACATCCAAATTGGGGATTCAGTAAATTTAGAATTTGACATTTTAGGAAAGTATATCCAAAAGCAGCTTG